>CAVBOS010000079.1:0-9101 GCA_963597005.1 Lachnospiraceae bacterium | reverse complement strand
GGTATTTACTATGTTACCGGCAATACCTACCGTACCTTTTCTAACAGATGTGACAGTAGTCAAAAAGCTCCAGTTTATGCTTCCTACACCTTTAACAAGAACATAGATGATGATTGCCGCCAAAAGTACAACCGTGAAAGCCGCACTAAGATATATTAAGAAGTAAAGAATGGCGTCAGTTGGCCTTTTTTTCGCCTTTGTCAGGGAATTTTCTTTATTCATGCTCTGCTCCCTTTCTCAGCTTCTGTAAAATTAAATTGATAATCATGATGAATACATAAAGTACCAGACCAACGGTGAAAAGCACCTGTCTGTGAGTTCCCTCTGCATAACCCATCTCACTTACGAGCTGTGTTGTGAGGAATCTTACGGAGTTGAACGGAAGCGGCATATTTACCGAACCGCCCGCAACCATGTTGATAGCCATAGCCTCGCCGAGTGCTCTGCCGATACCGAGAACGACGCCCGTCATAATACCTGACTTTGCGGCAGGAATCGTAACCTTGAAGATTGTCTGGATTTTGCTTGCTCCGAGTGCGAGTGAAGCCGCACGAAGATCCTTTCCGACAGAACGGATTGACGATGCGGAGACATTGACAACCGTCGGCAAAATCATTATCGCAAGAACGATGATGGCGGAAAGCATATTTGAGCCGCCCGTGTACTGATGTGTGCTTGAACCCGCAAAAATCAGCTTTTCCAATTTATACATAAGCGGATTGAGAAGCATAAGACCCAAAAGACCGTAGATAACGGAAGGAATAGCCGCAAGAAGCTCAACCGCAGGCTGAACCACAGCTGCCAATTTTTTATGAGAGATTTCTGTTAAGAAAACCGCTGTTAAAAGTCCAATCGGGACACCGATTAAAATGCTTACGCCCGTACCTACCAAGGACGAGAGTATAATATAAAGAATACCGTACTGCGGTTCGTCAGCCGTCGGCTTCCATACAGTTCCGAATAAAAGCTCGGAAACTCCGACTTTCGAGAAAGCCGGAGCACCTTTAGCAATCATGTAAATTGTAATGGAACAAACGGCAAAGATTGAAACAACTCCGCATATTATGAAGATTACCTTAGCTATGGATTCTACGGCATTCAGCTTTGCTTTTTTGTTCATATTCTGCTCCTCTTTAAGTAGCCTCTCAGCTTATTTTACTGAGGAAGGATGAGACCGAGGTCTGAGATAACGCTCTGACCCTCATCAGACTCGATGTAGCTGAACCATGTCTGAACGAGTTCACTCTGCTCGCTGATTTCGCCCATTGTAGCCATAACGAACGGTCTTGAAAGGAGATAGTCGCCTGCGAGGATGTTTGCCTCTGTTGCCTCTACATCGTTGAGAGATACTGCGTTAACGGAATCGTCAACAACATCGAGAGATACATAACCGATAGCACCCGGAGTTGAAGCGACCTTAGCAAGAACAGCACCTGTGGAGTCAAGCTCCTGAGCATATGCGCACTTATCGTCAACTTCCAAAAGCTCCTCGAAAGCACCTCTTGTACCTGAGCCTGCCTCACGGCCGATAACTACGATGTTCTCGTCATTGCCGCCGAGCTCTTTCCAGTTTGTGATCTCGCCTGTGTAAATCTTAGCGAGCTCTTCTGTTGTAAGGTTTGTGACTGTGTTGTCTGTATCTGTGATAACTGCGATACCGTCGATAGCTACGATGTTCTCAACTGCGCCCTTAGCCTTCTCGTCATCTGTAAGACTTCTGGAGGAGTCACCGATATCAACACTGCCGCTTGTTACGGACTCGATACCTGCACCCGAACCTGTGTATTCTACTGTAACTGTTACATCCGGATAAGCTTCCATGAAAGCCTCGCTCATTGCCTCGCAAAGCTTCTCCATTGAAGTTGAACCCGCAAGAGTGATTGTACCGGAAACCTTAGCGTCCTTTGTTGCTGTCTCAGAGCTTGCTGCGCTCTCCGAAGATGCTGTGCTGCTCTCAGCTGTGGATGAGCTTGAAGAGGAGCTGCCCGAGCAAGCTGTCATGCTGCCTGCAATCATAAGTGCTGCAACGCCTGCTGCCATTATTCTTTTTACTAACTTGTTCATTTTTGAACCTCCATGTGATTTCTAATTAATTTCGTCTTTCCTAATCACAAGTAGGATGATACCCTCTTTATGTAAAATCTATAATCACGCTAATGTATAATCTATGTAAAATCCGTGCGACCGAAAAAACACAAACTTCACAAATCAGTCTCCTCTTCTTTGTGAAAAAAGCCAAGAAAATCGCATGAAATTCGGCTTTACACAGACATTTTACGTGATATACTTATTTTAACGAAATGTTAAATTAATTTTCTTTTTATGTAAAATCAGGAGTTAAATGTAAAAAATGTCAAACAGAAGTGAAATTTGCGAGCTCATGAATATGTGTATGCTCACGGACGAAAACGGCAATGTTCTTGCCGAATACAAGGTGTGTCCCGATATCGAGGGTTACATCTTCCCGGGCGGTCATGTGGAAAAGGGCGAATCTGTGACCGATTCCGTCATTCGTGAAATGTACGAGGAAACGGGACTCACGGTCGATAATCCTACCCTGTGCGGAGTGAAGCAGTGGTTTAACTCCGACGGCTCAAGGGGAATTGTTTTCCTTTATAAAGCAGACAAATATCACGGAGATTTAAAGTCCTCGAGAGAGGGCGTTGTCTCGTGGATTCCGCTTGAAGAATTTAAAAATAAAGAGTCTCTCTGGTATATGCACGAAACTCTGGAGGTTTTTCTAAACGATAATTTAAGCGAACTTTTCCAGTCAGACCTTGGAGAAAATACAGTAATCAAACTAATATAAAAATCACCTAAACAGTTTAAACCGACTGTTTAGGTGATTTTCTTTTTCCAAGCGTTTGCTCTCGCCGACCTTTAAAAAACCTTTGAAAAGCCCTTAAGCTCCTTTGTCGGACGGAAAATTGCGGTATTCCATTCATGATTTATCTTTGTGAACGGGTAAATGCTTAAATATATTTCCAAGCATAAACTAACCTTGCTGTAATTCTTGATTTTCTCTCAAAGCCCCAGTTTTTTTAATCTCGAATAAGACGAACCGACTCCGTAAAGTGCGGCAACTGTATTGTGCTGGAGAACTCTGTCCTTGGCAACAAGAACAGTTGTCGGAACCTCCGTGAACTTAATGAACAGAGTGTCGTGTCCTACGCAAAGTCCGACAAGCACATTAAAATCACAGCCGTTTGCGGCAAGAACCTTTGCCTGCATAATCGGATTGCACATGGACTCGTGAGCACATCCGCCGTTGATTTTTTTCTCGTTCGGCACGCCGACCTCAGTCTTGTCGACTGCGCCTATCTTGCATCCGACAGCGTAATAATCAAGTCCTTCGGCTTTCAGAAGCTTGCAGAACATACTTGTTTCTCTCATAAGTCCGACGCAAGAAGCAACACCGATTTTCTTGTAGCCCATGCGCTTTATAAACTCGATTGTCTCCTCCACTCTGGTCATACGGCAATAGAACTCGCCTTCAATGGAAGCCGAAGTTACTGCTATTTTTCCAACCTCTTCATCCGTCTTGTAGATATTGACTGTCTCCTCGAGAAGCTCCTTGTCTATCTCTTTTGTAAGACAAAAAGGCGGATAAGCATCCTCCTTTTTTGCCTTACAGCTGTATCTTGTACAATCGGAACAGCTGAATACTCTCTTGTTCTCTGCGCTTTTCTCTGCCATTTTATTCTCCTTTCGGCTTTTGTCGCCTACATACACTTGTTATTTTGGGACGCCTCTTTGATATTGGATATTTTATCATATATTTTTTGCAACCGCAACAAAAAAGCTCCTTTGCCCTAAAAAAGGAGCAAAGAAGCTTTTTTGTTTGTGTATCAGTTGTAAGGAGGTAAAATTATATGTAAGTTTTCTGTGTTGTTTTGTTTGTGTTTAACTGAAAAAAGTGATTTTCGGAGCAAATGTCAATCAAAGACCAAACTCTTTGAATCTCGAGTACATAGAGCCTACGCCGTAAAGTGCGGCAGCTGGATTATGCTGAAGAACTCTGTCCTTGACTACCAAAACAGTTGTGGGAACCTCGCTGTATTTGAGAAAAAGTGTGTCATGACCTACGCAAAGACCAACCATGATATTGAAATCGCATCCGGCGGCGGCAAGCACCTTAGCCTGCATAACGGGGTTACACATGGACTCGTGTCCACAGCCCTTGTTAAGCTTCTTTTCGTTCGGCACGCCTATTTCTGTCTTATCGACAGCGCCTGTTTTACAGCCTACGGCATAGTAGTCGATTCCGTGAGCCTTGAGTACCTTTCCGAGTATTCCTGTTTCTCTCATAAGTCCGACGCAAGATGCAATTCCGATTTTCTTGTAGCCCATACGCTTGATGAACTCGATAGTTTCTTCCACTCTCGTGAGCTTTCCGTAATATTCGCCCTCGATTAAAGCGGCTGTTCTTGCGATGTTTCCTACTTCCTCATCGTTCTTGTACAGTTCAAGAGTTTCTTCCAAAAGCTCGTGGTCAACTCCCTTTGTTAAACAGAACGGCGGATAATTCTCCTCTTGCTTTGCTCTGCAGCTGAGTCTTGTGCAGTCTGCACAGCTGAATACTCGTTTTTCCTCTGACATGATGTTTGCTCCTTTTTAAGTTCTTATGTTTTTTAATTAATTTTCTGAAATTTGTTTATTTTACTTTCCGCCGCAGCAATCGTCCTCTTCTGTGACTGCTTCGGATGAATCCTTTGCGGCACTCTTTGCAACAAAATCAAGTGTCGAAGCCGAAAGGCTGATGTTTCCTGACTGTGCAGAAGTTTCGCCTGAAGAAACCGTATCCTCTACACCGTCAAAGAATGCGTAGGCATTGTCTGCAAATGCTGTTGCGTCTGTATCTGAGCTTAAAATTCCGATCTGAGAGAGCTGCTCGGCACTTAATTTGAGTGCGTCGTATCCGCCCTGAACAGACGGCTTGTAGTTGTAGGTAGAGAGAACGCTTGCAGCAAAATCAGCCTCGCCAGAAACATAATTCTTCTCTGTGATTATCTGTGCGGCTTCCTCTGGATTATCCTGGACCCACTGAGATGCCTTCTGAACCGCACGGGTGAACGCTGCCGCCGCCTCGGGATTTTCTTCTGCAAGCTTGGTTGTTACGAACGCTGCGCAGCAGTACTCGTCCTTATATTCTTCGTCGCTTGCGGTATCGATAAGAACACTGAGGTTATATTCTTCCTGTGCAACAGAAGCCTGAGGATCTCCGAGAACAATCGCATCGACTGCACCGTTCTCAAGTGCCTGTGGCAAATCATTTCTTGAGAAAACCGTGAAATCAACTTCACTGCTTCCCTCGCTGACATCAATTCCTGCGTTGTAAAGAGAACGCTTTGTTACAATTGTGCCTGCATCTGCAAGACCCGGAACACCGACATTCTTTCCCTTGAGATCTGTTATCGACTTAATATCCGAATCAGCGGGAACAAGAAGCTTAATGCAGCCCGTGTGGATACCTGTTGTGAATTTAATCGGCAGACCGTTTTCAAGCGGCTGGAGGAATTTTCCTATCAATCCCATTCCGACATCTACCTGATCGGCACCGATTGCCTCGGATACGTGTGCGGCATCGATATTTACCTGTTCAATCTCTATGCCCTCTTCCTCGAAAAAGCCCTTCTCAATTCCTATGTAGAGCGGTGCTCCGCAAAGAGAACCGTGATAAGCAAGTCGGAGAGTCGTCTTCTCTGTGCTGTCAGTACTTTCCGTACTCTCTGTGCTTACCGTAGACGACTCATCGCTTGAAGCAGTTTCGCCAGAGCTTGATGAGTCCGACGATGCGGAACAAGCTGTGAGCGACAATGCGATTGCACCGACAAGTGCGGCACTTAAGATTCTTTTGGTTAAATTAAAATACTTCATTTTTTCTTCCTCAATTTCTTTCCTAAAATATATTCTTGATAAATAATTCTTCTATAATTTTATAAATTTTAAATGTAATAATTCGGCTCGACGACCGTTCCGCCGTAGTGAAGTCTTCTGAGGATTTCGGCGTGATATTTAAGGAAATCCTCGCCGCTTCTGACTCTCGGTCTTGCAAGCTCAATATCGAGCGTGCTTGTGATTCTTCCCGGTCTTGGCGTCATGACGACCACTCTGTCTGAAAGATAAACCGCCTCGTCAACATCGTGCGTAACCATTATTGCGGTCATTCCCGTT
Source organism: Lachnospiraceae bacterium (assembly GCA_963597005.1). Lineage (GTDB taxonomy): Bacteria > Bacillota > Clostridia > Oscillospirales > Acutalibacteraceae > SIG603. The sequence goes on along the minus strand of CAVBOS010000079.1, from coordinate 2,927 downwards.
TCCTTCCAGATTCTTAAAATTTCGTCCTGCATATTCATTCTCGTGAAAGCGTCAAGTGCACCGAGCGGCTCATCAAGAAGCAAAACCTTAGGTTTTCCAACAAGTGCTCTTGCAAGCGATGCTCTCTGACACATGCCTCCTGAAAGCTGATGCGGATAAGATTTTTCAAAGCCACGAAGTCCGACCATATCGATGAACTCATCAACCGTGTGCTTCTGTTCCTTGTAGATTCCCCTTGCCTTAAGTCCAAATGCGATGTTGTCGTAAATCGAAAGCCACGGGAATAAGGTGTGCTCCTGAAACATAAATCCTCGGTCTGCTCCCGGAGATGTGATTGCCGAGCCGTCAAGCTTCAGCGTTCCCTCGTCAGTTTCTATAAGACCTGCAACCAATCGCAAAAGCGTTGACTTTCCGCATCCCGACGGGCCGATAAGTGAGGTGAACGAACCTGCGGGAATTTCTATCGATACATTGTCGAGTGCGGTAATTTTCTCTCCGCTTGCGTTTATGAAGTGCTTCGATACGCCCTCGACAGAAATATTTCCTACCATTTGATAACTCCTTTCTGCCAAGCGAGAACATGGTCACGCAGACGGAACAGCAATGTTATGAGAATAAAGAATGTGACCGCAATAATTATCAGTCCTGCGTAAACATTCGAGTAAGCCATCATTTCCTTTTGCCAGTTGATGTACCAGCCGATTCCGTATTTGGCTCCAAGCATTTCGGCTGTAACAAGTGTGATGAATGATGAGCATGTGCCGTTAAAAAGCCCCAAGAACATATGCGGTAAAGCGGCGGGAACACCGACCTTTGCGATACGGTAAAATCTTTTTGCTCCGAGCGTTGAGCTTACTTCAAAATAAGCATTCGGTATTGAAGCAATTCCGCTGCTTGTCAAAACCGTTGTCGGAAACCAAACCGCAAGAGCGATTAAAAATGCACTTGCCGAAACCGCTGTCGGGAATGCGATGAGCACAATCGGAATCCAAGCTGTTGACGGTATCGGGCCTAAAACTCTGACGAGCGGCTGAACCCAATAAGCAAAGGTTTTATTAAAGCCTATCGCAATTCCCGTTAACATTCCGACTATTGCACCTGAGAACCAGCCTGTTATCAGAAGTCTTGCCGAGTAAGCAAGACACTTGAGAAGAAACATTCTGTCCTCTACAAGAACGGCGAATATTCTGTCAAGTGACGGAAAGTAAAGCACGGGCAAGAGTGCCAGCTTAACCGTCACGATATTGAGCACATTCAGGAAAAGAACAACTCCCGCATAGAAAAGTGCTTTGTAGTCAAGCTTGTCCTTCAGTCCCTCACGAAAAAACGAAACGACCGAAAATATCAAATATACGGCTAATCCGATTATGAGTACATAAAGAAAGTACGGTTGCTTCGCACTCGGATGAGAGCTTGAGTCGGGCAAAATTATATCGACTGCGATTGCCGCAAGTAATGAGATTATCGGCAAGAGACGAATTAAAAGCTTAGGTGTTTTATTCTGTGACGTGTTCACAAGAGTTGCTCCTTTCAAACCAAGACATAAAAAAACGGAAAGCACGGACTAAAGGCAGTCGTGTTTTCCGCAGAAAGCTGTATGACGCAAATTTTGCATCACATTCGTAAGCTCGCAAAGGATCGCACACGACAACTTCTGTGCATGCACATAGGCATAAGGCACATGCTACACATTATGAAACAACACATCATCACATTGATAATAACAGTCATCGTTTGCTTCTCCTTTCATTTCATAGTAATTCGATAGGTTTTATCTTGGTTTGAATTATACTCGCATAAACCTATAAAGTCAATAGGTAATATCTAAATTCGTTTGAAATTTCAAAAAGTAAATCTTGCAAGAAATATTATTGTTACTATTTAACAAAAGCATCTCAAGCAGACTGGTTTTTCGGCATTTTCATCGCTTTATGCGCAACAATCGGCTTATTTTCTGTTGATTTTCGGCTTTTAGATAATGTGATTTGCAAATTTTCAGAGTTTTGTCAAAGCACCATGCATTGGATTAATTGAAATTTTAAGCATCACAAATTTCAAATTCGTTTTGGTAAAGCAAACCGTCGAATAAGCACAAAACGCAGGACTCTTCTCTTACGAAAAGAATCCTGCGCTTTTAAATAACAGATCTCTATCTTTAGCTTGGAGACTCAGATAAAGTACATGTATTCTTGAACCGACCTGTTCTTGCAGTCCTCGACAAGGTCTGCAAGGGTCACGCTTTCAAGGAGTGAACGGGTTTGTTCGTTCACCTTGTCTATAACTAATTTTTGAATTGCCTCACTGGGTGCGTCATGGTTGCCGTCGGTGACTTCATTCTCGACGGAGTATGTGCCGTCAAGAGCCTCAATTATCCTCGAGACGGTAATCTTGGACGGGTTATCGTTGAGAATATAGCCTCCCTGTGCTCCCTTAACGCTGCGGATTATGCCCGCTCTTCTAAGAGCTGCAAATACCTGCTCGAGATACTGGAGTGAGATTCCGCCTTTTTCCGCAATCGTACTCAGGGCGACGCGCTCATTTTCTCCGCTTAATGCAAGACATATCAGTGCCCGCAATCCGTATCTGCTTTTCTTAGAAAACTTCATCAGTCAAGAGCCTTAAATGCTTCGTCGAGGTCCTGAAGAATATCGTCGATGTTCTCTGTACCGATTGAAAGACGAATTGTGTTCGGCTTGATGCCCTGGTCAAGAAGCTCTTCCTCTGTGCACTGGCTGTGTGTTGTTGTTGCAGGATGGATAACAAGAGATTTTACATCTGCAACGTTTGCAAGCAGTGAGAAGATTGCAAGGTTATCAATAAATTTCTGAGCAGTCTTTGCGTCACCTTTGATCTCAAATGTGAAGATAGAACCGCCACCGTTTGGAAGGTATTTCTTGTAGAGATAATGGCTTGGCTCGCTCTCCAGT
>CAVBOS010000078.1:0-9124 GCA_963597005.1 Lachnospiraceae bacterium | reverse complement strand
GGATGAAAACGGTTACGGGATTGTTATGTTTGAGCTTGACCCCATAACGGGAGACATACTTTCCGCAAGAAAATTATTTCTTACGGCTGCGGCGGAAAAACCCCTGAAGGCCCGCATATATACAAAAAAGACGGATATTATTACCTCATGATAGCAGAGGGCGGCACGGAGTACGGTCACAGCGAGACCATGAGCAGAGCAAAAAACATCTGGGGGCCGTATGAGAAATGTCCGAATGAGAGGGGAATTATCTTAACTCACAGCGGAATCGGCGGTCAGGACAGTGAGATACAGTGTACGGGTCACGCCGATTTGGTGGAAAGTGACGACGGAAAATGGTATCTTGTTTGTCTGGGTGTCAGAAAATTCAGTCATGCTATGCTTCATAATCTCGGCAGAGAGACTTTTCTTGCTCCCGTGACGTGGGAAAACGGCTGGTGTACTGTCGGAAATAACGGCATGCTCGAGTTAGAACCGAATATTGAGCTTCCGAAAGAGGCTTTGCCGCAGGTAAGAAATGTTACCGTAGAATTTAACGAGCCGATTTCCAAGCACATTCTTTTTACAAGAAATCCCGATATGGAAAATTATACTTTTGCCAATGGCAGTCTCAAGCTTGTCGGTCAGGGTGTTTCTCTTGATGAGCCACAGGCTTCGCCTACTATGATTTCAATTCGTCAGCCGGAATTTGTGACGGAATTCAGCGTCACGATTGACCTTCAGCGTTCCAAGGGAAACGGTATGGGCGTTTCGGCTTACTACAACAATGACTATCATTACGATTTATTTGTTGATTACGGCGAGGGACCGTTTGGCTCGGCTCAGAATGTCGTGAAGCTTTATAAGCATGTGCACGATATGGGCTCGGTTGTGAATAAGGTAGAATTTAAGCACAGAAGCAACAAGATTAAGTTTACAATACGCTCGGACAGAAAAGGTTATTCGTTCTATTGCTGTATCGATGGCGGAGAAGAAATTCTTCTCGGCACGGGCAGTAATGCGGGACTTTCCACAGAAAACACTATGGAAATGAGCTTTACGGGCACGCTTCTCTCGGTGTTTTGTGAGAAGGGCGTGGCAGTTTTTGAGGATAAGCTTGAACTTAAAGCCGAAACCGATAAAGTATCAAAGTAATCTTGACTAAAACTTAACTTAGCGTTAGAATCAATATACGGATGTCCCTGCATCTTCGATGTGGGGACTTTTTGATTTTTCACGGCTGTATTGAAAGATGAGTGTATATTTATTCATTGTTTTCTTGATTTTTTGCAAGATATATGATATATTACTCATATGCTGTTCATTCAGAAGAAAGGAAGCTTATTATGAATTTTAAAGGAAGAAGCTTTTTAAAGCTTATCGATTACACTCCCGAGGAGATAGAATATCTTGTAAACCTTGCCGCAGAGCTTAAGGCTCAGAAAAAAGCTGGCATTCCGCACAAGGTTTTCCCGGGAAAGAACATAGTAATTTTGTTTGAGAAGGACTCCACACGTACACGCTGTTCCTTTGAGGTTGCTGCTTATGACCTCGGTATGGGATGCACTTACCTTGGCCCTTCAGGCTCACAGATGGGCAAGAAGGAGTCAATCGCTGATACTGCACATGTTTTGGGCAGAATCTATGACGGTATTGAGTACCGCGGTTTTGAGCAGAGCATAGTAGAGGAGCTCGCTGAGAATGCGGGAGTTCCTGTTTGGAACGGACTCACAAACGAATTCCACCCAACTCAGATTTTAGCCGATATGCTCACAATCAAGGAGCATTTCGGAAAGCTCAAGGGCATTAATTTCTGCTATCTCGGAGACTGCCGCTACAACATGGGCAACAGCCTCATGGTCGGATGCGCTAAGCTTGGACTAAACTTTACATGTGCCGCACCGAAAAAGTACTGGCCGAGCGAGGAGCTTGTCAAGCTTTGCGAGGGATATGCAAAGGAGTCGGGCGCAACTCTCACCTTCGAGGAGGATCCCGAAAAGGCTGTTGTCGGCGCAGATGTTCTCTATACAGATGTTTGGGTATCCATGGGCGAGCCGATTGAGGTTTGGGAGGAGAGAATTAACGATCTTTCCGCATATCAGATTAACTCTCATCTTATGGGCATTGCAGGCGAGAACGCAGTATTTATGCACTGTTTGCCCGCTTTCCACGATCTCAAGACAAAGGTCGGCAAGGAAATGGGCGAGCGTTTTGGCAGAGACTGCATGGAGGTAACAGACGAGGTGTTCAGTTCTAAACAGAGCATTGTTTTCGATGAGGCTGAGAACAGAATCCATACGATTAAGGCTGTCATTATGGCAACTCTCGGCGGAACTACTGTCGGCTGATTACAAATCAATTTTCACAAAACAAAAACCGTCCTTAATAGGGCGGTTTTCTTTGTGTACGGGAGAATTTTCAACAAATTTTTGGCTTATGTTCAAAATTCACTGCATTAATCGGCTATTGCGTCATAAACCTTTTGAGCGATAGTTGCATATCCCTCGGCAGTGGGATGGACGCCGTCTGAGAAGAAGTTCTCGTTATTCTTTGTCATGGCATAGAGGTCGATTAGATCCGCTTTATATTCCTTGGCAAGCTGTGAAACTGCGTCATGGAGTTCACCCTTAATTATATTGTCACTGATTCCGCTGCTGAAAACGGCGGGCGGCTGCATGAGGTAAATTTCGGCATTTGGGTTAGCCGATTTGAAAGCGTCGAGCATGCTTTTCATTGAGGTGAGATATTTTTCTTTGTCCCAGAAATCTTCATGGGCATCGTTTGTTCCGAGCATGACGACATAGACATCTGCTTCTGATTCTTGGCAAAGGCTGTAGACGGACAAGGAAGAATATGACATGGCATTGTCAGAGGTTCCTGTGGCGCCGTTTACACCGTAATTCAAAACCTGTGTGTTTTCGCCCATTAACTGAGCCAAAACAGACGGATAGCTCTCGCTGTCGCTTACTCCGTAGCCGTAGGTTATGCTGTCTCCAACGCAGATTATGTTTTTGGGAAGTGACTTTTCTTTACTCGAACAAGCGGTAAAGGCTGTGGAGGAAACTATCAAACTCAATACCATTAATGCCACAATTTTATATTTCATATGTACCTCCGATTTCTTAATTATGTTTATTTTATAATATAACTGTGCTATAATCAAGGTGCGATATTTTTGGTTTTGACAATCAAAGTTGTGATTTTCATAATTGTTTTAGTTGAGGCATAAAATGAACAGAAAAGCCATAAAAAAAGCCGCCAAAAGGACGGTTAAAACTCATTATCTATTTTTTATTGCCACGATTCTCATTGCGGCGATAATCGGAAGTAACTACACCGAGGTAACGGACTTTCTCCGATTCAGGTCACCGACGGGTATTCTAAAGGCAGAGAACAGTTCTTCTGTTACAAGCTTCGGATTCGGTCAGGTCTATGAGGCGGTTATCAATAAAAATATGGCGAGCTTTGAAGAGGAGTCCAAGGAGGAATACGAGAAGAACGAGAGTGCGGCTGATAAAAAAATCGGCGTTGTGAGCGTAGGTTACAGCCGAGGCGTGCTCGCAGGATTTGCCAACAAAGTGCATTCTGGCTCATTTTACGTCACGGTTTATTCCTCGATATTGTCGCTTACAGATTCGGAGTCCGTGACTCAGGTAATATTTATTGCGCTGGGCTTGATATTTATAACGGCATTTTTCCTCTTTGTTACGGCAGTTTACGAGATAGCGAGTGCGAGAATTTTTCTCGAGGCACGAACCTATCAAAAATTATCATTTCATCTTTTTGTCTATCCCGTGTGGTGCAAAAGGTGGGTGCATCTTGCGCTTGCTTCGTTTAGAAAATTTGTCTATGAGACGCTCTGGATGTTCACGATAGTTGGCGGAGTAATCAAGCATTATTCCTACATTCTCTTTCCGTACATAATGGCAGAAAATCCTGATATAAGCTCAAAGGACGCCATTTTGCTATCAAGAAAGATGATGTACGGTCACAAGTGGGAGTGTTTTGTTTTTGAACTGAGCTTCATTCTTTGGGATATGCTCTCGTTTGCGACAAGCGGAATTGCAAGCCTTTTTTGGGTCGCACCGTACAAGACTGCGGCTTTTGCTGAGTACTATGCAACAATTCGTGAGGCTTACAAAGAAAACGGCGGCGAGCTCTCTGAGCTTTTAGACGATACTTTCCTTTACAGAAAGGCAAGTAAAGGACTTCTGGAAACCGCATATCCGAAAATCACCGAGGATTATAACGGCGAAAACGAGAGGGTAGATTACAAAAATCCCGTTAAGAAATTTTTTGCCGATACATTCGGTGTTGTCCTTCGCTATGATGATGAGGCGGAGGCGGTGAGAAAATATAACCGCAAGCAGCTTCGCAGAAAAGACATCGCCTCGATACTTAACGGTGAAATTTATCCCTCGAGACTTTTCCCAATCGGTCGAAGAGAAAAAATCCGTGAGGACGAAAGCTATGATTATATCCGCAGTTACTCCGTGACAACTCTCATTTCGATTTTCTTCACCATGAGCATTTTCGGTTGGCTCTGGGAAGTTAGCCTTACGCTTATTGCCGAGGGAACGCTTGCTAACAGAGGTGTAAACTACGGCCCATGGCTTCCGATTTACGGAACGGGATGTTTGTTAATTCTTCTGCTTCTCAATAAGCTTCGCTATAAGCCGTATCTCGAGTTTGGCGCTTCAATCGTTCTCTGCGGACTTGTGGAGTACATGACATCGGTCTATCTTCAGCTTGCTCACGGAGAAAAATGGTGGGATTATTCGGGATATTTCCTAAACATCAACGGAAGAGTCTGCGCCGAGGGACTTTTGGTATTTGGAATCGGCGGCATTGCCGTTGTGTATGTGCTCGCTCCGATGATTGACAATATAGCAAGAAAAATTAAGCCTCAGGTTATCGTTCCGATATGCATGGCACTTGTCTTGTGCTTCCTTGCAGACTGCACGGTGGCTCACTTCAAGCCGAACGAGGGAAAGGGAATAACCGATGATTTTTCAAAGACTGCCGTTTCAGCAAGAATTCAGTCGGAGAAAATATTTGATCTAACGAGGTGATTAAGGAGATATTATGTCTAAAAAAACACTTTATTGTTTTATACCGCTGTCCGTTCTGGGACTGCTTGTAGGTTCGTTTTACGATCTTTCAATTTCTCGAAGTATATGCGATCAAAACAGCATGTTCGGCGTCATATTCGCTGGATTCGGTCAAACCCCGTGCATGTTTTGCTATCTCGCAAGCGTGGCTTTAAGCCTTGCTTCATTTGATAAAAATAAAATGAAGCCGAGCGTTCTGATGCTCGGTTTCAGCGTGCTTGATTTGATTGCGACTGCTCTTTATTTCAAGGACTCCTACGAAAACATGAGAAATAAAATATTGGGCAGTGTGATTTTAGTTGCAATAAGCTTGATTTTCACGGTAGCCGTTTATTTGACGGCTAGCAAGAGCGACAAGGATAAGCTCAGAAAGCTAGCCTTGTTCCTCGGCGTGACGCCTATGCTCATATTTTTGAGCTACGAAGCAATCAAGCAGTTCAGAGGAAGACCACGTTACCGCATGATAATCACAAGAGACGATATTTCATTTGAAAACTGGTGGAATTTCGCGTCAGATGTGAAGTCGCAGTTCAGCTCGATAATCGCAAAGGAAGAATTCAAGTCGTTCCCAAGCGGTCACACCGCAAGTGCGGCGGGAACCCTCATTTTGCCGATTCTCTGCACGGTGATTGCGCCGTTCAGGAAAAGAGAGAATATAATCAAAGTAATTTGCTGTATTTTCCCCCTTGTCGTAGCGTTTGCGAGAATAGTTTCGGGCGCTCATTTCTTAAGTGATGTTTCTGTCGGTTTGCTCGATGCCACGATAGTCATCATCATTATGAAAAGGGTTTTCGGATATGACAAAGTAATCAGAAATTGAATAATCTGAGTAACACCCACCTTTCTAGGTGGGTGTTTTCGTGTCCCAAAATAGCCGCTCTCACGCAGAGAAGCTCAATTTTCGGTTGCAATTGCGTTATATATAATATAGAATAAAAATGAAACAGAAGAATTTGACAATGCTATTTTGGAGGCTGTAATGTTAAAAGTCAGTTTTAGAAGATTTGATTATGAAAGAGACTTAAGAAGATTGTTCGACTTTATGATGAAAGAAGAAAATCAAATTCTTTTTTCACACAGCTATCAAGTGCATAATCTTCCGATGTTTGAAAGCTGGATTTCCGAGAAATTTGCAAAAAACGAGTATCACGATTTTTTTATGATTGAGGATTCTTTGGGGCGAACCGTCGGATTTACTTTTTCATACGATTTTTTCAGTTATGACGCGCACTGTAAATTCACTCTTTGCCTTTATGAAGAATATCAAAATCGTGGATTAGGTACTGTGGCGGCGGTTAAGATGATGGATTATTTATTTTGCAAATACCCGTTGAACAGAATTTTTATTTCGGTTTTTGATTACAATACGAACAGCATGGAAATAAATCTAAAAGGTGGATTTGAAGAAGTTGCGCTACTTCCTGAATATCGTTTTTATGCAGGCAAATACCATTCACTTCATATTTTGACTATTTCAAGGGTAAAATTTTACGGTAAACATAAGAGAATACTATCAAAAATAATCAATTGATATCAAATGTAAAGGAGAAAATTATGGGCTACTATGACGGAAAAGGCTATTACAGAAACAATGGCGAGGGCGGTTACGACGCTAAGGGATATTACCGAAAAGCGGGTGCGGGCGGATATGATGCAAAGGGATATTACCGCCGTCCGGGCGAGGGAGGATATGACTACAAGGGATATTACCGTTACCCGGGCAAAGGAGGATATGACAGCAAGGGCTACTATCGTTCGGGGGCATGGAATTGCAATTCGGCATGTGACGGCGGCAACGGCAGTAAATAAGCAACCTGTGTTTTAAAACTGTTAGAAACAGTCTTGATTGTCAGGTGACCGCAAGCCGCCTTTACGGTATGGTTTGTGATTAATTGTCAAACAAATTGAAATATGGCATAGAAAAATGGCAACCGTAAAGGCTGCCATTTTTTGTAATAATCTGTTATATTATTTATCGATAAGTTAAGAAATGCTATAAATAAGCCGTTTTTTAGCTAAATTTACCTACTACTTTTGCTGTAAAACGGCGTAAAAATGCGTATTTTAGTTCTATAAAAGAAATAAAGCAAACAAAGAAAAAACCTTGAAATTTGGCTCTACAAAGCCATTTTTCAAGGTTTTCTTTGGTCGGAGTGGCGGGAGTTGAACCCACGGCCTCTTGAACCCCATTCAAGCGCGCTACCATCTGCGCTACACCCCGATGACTTATGTATTATACTACATATAAATTTATCTTGCAAGTGTTTTTTAAAATTAAGCGGAAAAATATTTCTGTTTTGAAAGTGAGGAGCGAATGATTTTGCGGTTTCTTGCCTTTTGTCCTGTTGATTTTAAAGTTTTGTGATGATATTATGTAAATATGTAAGCATTAATTTACTCAAGGAGGCTTCGCACATGAAAATCTATACAAGCGAGAACATTAAGGCTCTTGAAAAGCTCTCTGTCGAAAAAGGTACTTCAATGGCTGAGTTGATGACCTGTGCCGGAAATGCAGTTGCCGATGCCGTACTTGGAGAATTTCCGAGCGTTCAGGGCAAGAAGCTTGTGATTCTCTGCGGAAAGGGGAACAACGGCGGTGACGGCTATGTTTGTGCGAACAGACTTTTTGAGAGTAATGCGCTTGTTCGTGTGGTACTTCTTCAGGGCCCGCCCGCTACAGAGCTTGCCATGAATGCCTTTAAGGAGCTTTATTCCGCAATTCCTGTACATGATTTTTGTGAGGAAAACGAAGACGGCAAAGCGGACATATTGTCATATATTGCTGATGCCGACATTATAGTTGACGGAATTTTCGGCTTCGGCTTTAAGGGAGCTGTCAGGGGATACCTTACTGATATAATTAAGGCGGTGAATGCTTCCGATGCATTCAAGCTTGCGATTGATGTTCCGTCAGGTGTTTGCTGTGACAGCGGTGAGGTGCTGGGCGAAGCGGTTAAGGCTGATTTTACCGTGACCTTTACTGCACCCAAGCCTGCTTTTTTCATTGAACCGGGCAAAAGCCACTGCGGTAAATTTAAAGTAGCCTCGGTAGGAATAGACGGGGAAGATATAAAGAATATGCCGACAGATTATGCTGTTCTGACCGACGCCGACGCAAAAAAGCTTATGCTCACAAAAAAATCCGACAGCAACAAGGGAAGTTTCGGAAAGCTTGTGATAGTTTGCGGCAGTATGGGAATGATAGGTGCATGCATAATGTGTGCAAAAGGTGCGCTCAGAAGCGGCGTCGGACTTGTTAATATAGTTGTTACAAAGGATATTTATCCGCTGATTGCGCCAACGCTTCCTGAGCCGATTTTCACGGTGCTCGATTTTGAAAATCTTGACGCAAAGAAAAAATCCTTCGAGAAGCTGACGTATGCACTTTCATCGGCATCTGCTGTTGTGATGGGCTGCGGACTCGGTGAGCTTGCCGAGAAATATGTTCCGCTGATACTCGAAAATTGCGTTTGTCCGATTTTGCTTGACGCCGACGCACTCAATTATATTTCGAAGCACATGGGCTTGCTCGAGAACAGAAATTATCCGATTATCGTCACTCCGCATCCGGGGGAAATGTCCCGTCTCACGGGAAAGGAAATCAAGGAAATTCAGTCTCACCGACTTGAAACCGCAAAGGAATTTTCCGAAAAATACGGTGTAATCACGCTTCTAAAGGGTTCCGGCACTGTCGTCTGCTCACCTGATGAGGGAGTTTCCACTCATATTAATATAAGCGGAAACGCAGGGATGGCAAAGGGCGGCAGCGGTGACGTTCTTTCGGGCATAATCGGTTCGCTGGCGGCTCAGGGATTGTCGCCTGAAAAAGCGGCGGTTCTGGGAGCTTTTGTCCACGGAAAAGCGGGAGATTTGGCTGCCGAAACGCTCGGAAAGACCGCAATGCTTCCGACGGATTTAATCGAATATTTACCCAAGGTTTATTCTTACCTTGAACAAAAAGAGTAGGCAAGCGCCTACTCTCAGACTGTCGATAAACCCACGCACCGCAAAAATGCCGATATAGTTTACGGAAG
>CAVBOS010000077.1:0-9237 GCA_963597005.1 Lachnospiraceae bacterium | reverse complement strand
AGCTTTTACCGTAGTGTAAACTTCCAAGTATGTTTACACTACGGTAAAAGCTAAGACAACGGCTACCGACGGCTTAAGAGTACGTTCGGGCGCAAGTCTCAACGGCAAGATCAAAACAACAGTACCGTACGGAACAACAGTAACCATTATTTCCTTCTACAACAAATCTTGGTATAAGGTTAAGCTTTCAAACGGCACAATCGGATTTTCAAGTACATCATACTTGAAAATCAGCTAATCAAAGCAATTTCGGCTCCGCTTAAAACGGAGCCGATTTTTGTCTTTGTGCAGAAAAAAAGGACGGTTTAAGCCGCCCGTTTCTTGTTTTTTAATCATTTATTTGGAATATAAATCACCGTGACATCCGGGTGAAGCTGAAGTACCGACGCTGGAACTTCGGGTACTACATCGCCGCCGATTGCTCTCTCGACTATATCAGCCTTGCCTTCGCCCGCTATTAAAAGCAGCTTCTTTGCTTTCATTATCGTGCCTATCCCCATGGTTATTGCATAGCGTGGAACGTCCTCTTCCCTCTCAAACAGACGGGAATTTGCTTTAATCGTGCTCTGTGTCAGCTTCACCTTATGCGTAACCGCCGCAAAAGCCTCAGACGGCTCATTGAAGCCTATATGACCGTTGTTGCCTATTCCGAGAAGCTGCAAGTCGGCATAGCCGAGCTTCTCGCAAAGCGCCTCGTAAGAAACACATTCTTCGTCAGGCTCGTTAAGTCCGCTCGGAACATGCGTATTAGCCTTGTCAATGTCGATTTTATCAAAAAGATTCGTATTCATAAAGTAGCGGTAGCTCTGCACATTGTCGGGAGAAAGTCCGCAGTATTCGTCAAGATTGAGCGTGCTGACAAGCGAAAAGCTCACCTTGCCGTCCTCATAATCCTTGACCAAGTTGGCATATGTGCCAAGCGGCGAGCTTCCCGTAGCAAGACCGAGAACGCTGTCCTTCTTTTCGTTAATCTGATTTTCGATTACATCTGCCGCTTTTCTTGAGAGTTCTTCATAATTATTAACCTTGATAATCTTCATAATAACACCTTCCTAACACACCTTATTTATAACATAATGTTTAATTATTCTTCTTTTTACTCGGTAACTGAGCCAGTACCACAGCCGAAAACACAAGCACACAGCCGATTATCTCTCGTACGGACAAAATTTCGCCCAGAATAACCCATCCTGCCAAAGCTGAGAAAACCGACTCCAAGCTCATAATGAGTGAAGCGACGGTAGCCTGAGTGTATCTCTGACCGACAATCTGCAATGTGTATGCCACTCCGCTCGACATTATTCCGCAGTACAGTATAGGTATAACAGCACCCGTAAAAGCAGCAGCTGTCGGATGCTCCACTACAAACGCAAACACCGCAGAGAGTATTCCACAGACCAAGAACTGCATACAGCTGAGTTTAATGGGATCTGCCGCCGTGCCGTATTTCTCACACACTAAAATGTGAAACGAAAATACCAGCGAGCACAGAAGAAGCCACCAAGCACCCTGACTTACGCTGAAACCGTCCTTGACGCTCAAAAGATATGCACCGATAAGTGCCAAAGCAACTGCACGCCATATCTGCATGCCGACCTTCTTTCCCATAAAGATGCCAAGCACCGGCACAATGACAATATAAAGTGCGGTCAAAAATCCTGCCTCGCCTGCCGTTGTGTACTGTATACCTATCTGCTGAAATGCGCTTGCCGCAAAGAGAACAACACCGCAAACAATGCCGCCCTTTAACCAATTCTTTTCCGTATCGGGCTTGTGTACACTTGATTTAACTCTGCTGACGATAATCAACGGAATAAGCACAATGCATCCGACAAAGCTTCTCGCAGCTAAAAACGAGAATGGTTTTATATAATCCATTCCCACACTCTGAAAGACGAACGCCGTGCCCCATATAAGCGCACAAATCGTCAGAATCAACGGGCCTTTTATCTTCCTAAAACTATTCACTTTTTTCTTTCCTTTCAAGTCCTCAATTCCCGTATATCATAATTCTAAAAGACGAAAATATCAAGGGTAATTTAGCAGTATTTCAAACTAAATTTTGAACAAATTTCTTTGTCCACACAAAAGCAAAAACGCACCCGAATTCATGTGAATTAGAGTGCGTTTAATTTTGTTTGATTTCGTTTTAAGCGTTGTCTCTGGTTAAGTTTTTCATCCAGTTGTAGGACTTAATCTTGAAGAAAGCGACTATGCATTTGAGTATCTGGTCACTCTTTAGGCATGCGAACACCACCCATGCGGGAGCGCCGACCTTCCAAGCGATAAAAGCGGACGGCAAAACAACAAGCAGAACAAAAATTGTATCGTTGATAAAGACAAAGCTTATGTCTCCGCCCGATTTAACCAAGCCGAACAAGGAAGCCGCCTGATAGCAAGTGCCGATAATCGTGACAGAAAGCACATTGCAGAACTGAACGGAGTAAGCGACAGCATCACTTGTAACAGAATAGAGCGAGATAAACGGCGTCTTGAGGAAAAACACGGCTATGCCCGAGAGAAGACCGACGCAAAGGAAAATCAACTGCGTGGTTCTTGCGTATTCCTTCATTTTCTCGTATTCGCCCGCACCGACTGTCTTTCCCGTGATGATTCCGATTGACTGAGAAATACCGTTCATCCAAACGTAGATGAGGTTATTGAGCGAGCCCGTAATGCTTGCGGCAGAGATAACAGCGGCATCGAATCTGCCCAGAATCACGCTCTGACCTATCATATTCACGCCCCAGATTACATTGCCGCCTATGACGGGCAATCCGTACTTAACAAAGTCCGTGAGCATTTCCTTGTCAGTCGGCAAAAGCTCGCTGATTTTGAGACTGAGCTTCTTGTCGACTGCAAGAGTATAGACGACAGAAACAATCGCTTCGAGTATTCTTGAAATCAATGTGGCAAGTGCCGCACCGGCAACTCCCATAGCCGGAATGAGCGTACCCACACCGAAAATAAAAACGTAATTGAGTCCGACATTAACGACAAGTGTCATAATCGAGATATAAAGACCGATTTTTGCGGTTTCCACGGCACGCATGCTCGCGATAAACACCTGTGCGATGCAGAAGAAAATATAGGATATACCAACGATCTTGAGATAAACTACACCCTCAGAAATGACCGCTTCGTCATTCGTGAGAAAATGCAAAATCTCATTTGTGAATACAGTAGCACCAAGCGTAAGAAGTATTCCGAAGACTATCGCAAACTTAACGCCAACAGCAATAATCTTCTTTATGCTTCCCGTGTCCTTCTTTCCCCAGTACTGAGCCGCCAAAATGAGTATCGCTCCCTCGACTCCGCCGCTGAAAAGCTGGACTATCGTCTGAATCTGATTGCCCATGTAAACGCCTGATATTGCCGCATCGCCTAACCTGCCTATCATGACGTTATCGGCAAAGCCGACAAGAAATGTGATGAGATACTGCAGTCCCATCGGTATCGCAAGCTTAACTAGAGTTGAATAAAACGAGCGGTCACGGGTGATAAACACCTTTTTTTGACTTGATTTTTCCAAAATACAACACTCCCTATATTATTTTCCAAATAAAATCATATTTATCCTAACACTTATAAAAACAAAATTAAAGACCCTCGCAAATCATTTTTTCATCACAAATTTAATTCTGACAAAAATCAATCAAAATTCTTTAATGCTTTTATGTTTTGTGGCTTTAGCAGCTGCAAGTGCACTTTTCACAAAGTTTTTTCAGCTTATTGACATAGCAGAAATTGAGTGCAAAAATAGTAGAAAAAGTCCCTTTTGGAGGAAAGAAATGAAGATTTACGCATTTGAAGTAAGACCTGACGAACAGGCAATGTTTGACTCTCTCTCGACAGAGGAGCTTGAAATCACAACATCACCCGAAATTCTCACACTTGACAACATTGGCCTTGCCGAGGGCTGTGAAGCAGTCACCACTCTCGGAATGACCAAATGGAACGCACCTCTTCTCAAGAAAGCATCCGAGCTTGGAGTTAAGTGCATCTCGACAAGAACAATCGGCTACAATCACATTGATTTGAACGCCTGTAAGGAGTACGGCGTTAACGCCTGCAACGTTAGCTACGGCCCCGACAGCGTAGCCGACTTCGCCCTCATGCTCATGCTCATTGCACTGAGAAAATATAAGCCAGCCGTCTACCGCCAGAATGTCAATGATTTCTCTCTCGGAGGACTTCAGGGCAGAACAATCAACGGTATGACCGTCGGCGTAGTCGGTACGGGCAAAATCGGATTTGCCGTCATCAAGCGTCTCAAGGCATTCGGTGCAACCGTCATTTGCCACGACAGACACGTAAACAAAAAGGTTGAGGAGCTTGCTGAGTATGTCTCCCTAGACGAACTTTACAAGAGAGCCGATATGATTACCTACCACATTCCGCTCACCGCAGAAAGCGCAAGAATGGTAAATTCCTACACGATTAGTCAGATGAAGGACGGAGTCGTTCTCATCAATACAGCCCGTGGCGAGCTTATGAATGTCGAGGATTTGATAAACGGCATCGAGTCACAGAAAATCGGCGCACTTGCAACAGATGTCTTTGACGGAGAACTCAACATCTACCACGAGAGCCACATAAACGACATCATCTCCAACCGTGAAATGGCATATCTTCGCCAGTTCCCAAATGTTGTAATGACCCAGCATATGGCATTCTATACTGAATCTGCCGTTGCCGAAATGGTTAAGAACGGCGTGGAAGGCCCTATTGCAGTTATAAACGGCAAGCCTTGGCAAAATAAATTAGTCTGATATTTTATTGCAATACAACACAAAAACCGATCTCATACGAGGTCGGTTTTTTATGTTGTGTAATATTCTTTTTAGTGGTACAGCACAGCCGTTTGTTGATTTTGACCGTTAATTAGGCTTCTCTACCGTCTGCAAAAGGCATGCACAGTAGCCCTCCTTGGGCTGGAAGCAATGAATGCGAAGCTGCTTTCCTATCTCAGGTGAGTAATCGTCGAGATAATGAACATTGCCGTTGAGTGCGACATCACTGTAAGCAACAAGCCACTTTCTGTCGGCATTCGGGAAAACCTCATAGAAGCTGTGATTCATCATTTCCTCTATGGTCTTGCCCTCGACTTTCTCCATCTCACTGTTACAGTAACGGAAAATGAAGTCTATTCCCCTTCCGTTCTCGGTGAAAAGCACCTCGATAACGCAAAAAGCAACGGGCATATTATCAAGTATCTTGAATTGGTCGGGCGAAAATATCTTCGGCTTTGTTTCGATTATCGTGTCGTTGATATGATTGACAAGCTGAGTTTGCTTTGCACTTCTTCTCTTTCTGCCCGTTACGGTTGTTCCGTCAATCAGATAATATGTTGTGCCCTCTATTTTCTCAATCTGACTAATGGCAAGAGCCGTGCCCTTGTTTACCATGACGAATTTTTCCTCGGGAAGCTCGTCCAGAATATTCTTGACGGAAAAATACGTCTCGATGTTTCTTCCGTCAATCATATTGATAAAGGTTTTTCCCTCAGCTCTTGTGAGAGACTTTATGCTCTCGGGTTTTATTATAAATTTCTCAAAAAATCTTTGTATCGGTGTGCTCATAGTACTTGTTCCCTAACTAATCTAAATTACATACAGCTTCTTATTTCACTCTTTCGCACCTTACAGCGTAGCGTGAGGTTCCGCTCATTGTGCACGTAAAAAGTGTTAAATCCCAATTATCCGTTTCGCTTTTTGACATCATACCTTCAATGTCCGTTCCGTCAATAACTTCAATCCACAAAACCTTGTACTGCCAGACGTTATTCTCCATGTCGCAAATAGTGACTTCATCGCCGCTTGAAAGCGACTCAATCGGCCCGAAATGCGTGATGTAGTTGTGTCCCGCTATTATCATGTCGTCCGTATAAAGCGAGCCTGAAAAACGGCACGGTGCGATTTTAAGTCCGTCATAGCTCCAGTCCTTCATAATAGGAAGATTAATGTTAACTGCAGGAATCGAGATGTAGCCGATATATTCGTTTCCGTCTATCTCTTTGCTTTTCATCTCTTTGTCTTTATATAACTCAGGCATAAGCACCGTGCTTTCGGGCACTACGCCGTATTCCTCTTCCATAGTCTGAAGAACACTCTCGCTTGCTTTTCCTGCGGCACTTGCCTCGGTTCTGTTATAAAAGAATAGGGATACTGCCCCCAGTAGCGACACTATCCCTAAAGCAATGCAAATATTTCCTAACTTATGCTTTATCATTGTTTCTACTCTTCTTTAAAAGCAAACCGACTGAGAAAAGCACCAAGCCTGAAACAGCCAATACAGGAATCGGCCAATTGAGCTGTCCCGTCTGAGGAATGGTAGCGGGCGGTGTTGCAGTTGGTGTAGGTGTAGGCGATTTCTCGACTGCCGCCTCCATCTTAGGAGCGGCGTCTACATCATAAACCCAAACTCCGTCTACCTTTGACGGTGCAGTAACGAGGAAAGAATTAATCTTCTCGTAGCCGTCAGCTGACTTTGAATTTACAAGCAAGTAAAGTCCGCAGTCAAGGTCTGAAAACTTAACTGTTCCGTCAGAAGAAGTGCTTCCGCTTGCCAAAGCATTTGTAGCTTTCTTCTCAAGAGCCGAAACAAATGCGGTATCGGTGAGATTGCTCTCGGTAATCTCAGATACATTGTAGCCGCTAAGTGGGCTGTAAACAAGGTCTCCGTCATCATAGGTGATCTCGGCTACCTTATAAAGAGAAAACTCAGCACCCGAAACAAGCTTGCTTCCGTCTGCATTTTTTAGCGTGATTGTTACTGAATTCTTAGCCTCTAAATCAGGCTTTTCGTTGTCGGCACTTTCGGCAAAAGCCGAGAAGCTTCCCATTGCCACAACGGCAGCAGTCATAAAGCCTACTGCAAAACGGTTTAAAACTGATTTAATTGTCATTTTCTTCACCCCGTTTGGTTTTCTTCGTTCTTGTCTTCACTAAAACTATAATCAACAGTATTACGATCAGCGGAATCGCCATGATCGGTGCTGTTTTAATCGGTTCAATCTTGAATGCCTCGGCTGTGACTCGAAGTTCCTCTTCCTCTTCTTCCGTGGCAACTCTGTGTCCCGTGACCAAAAGTCGGTGAGTATTCACGCCGTAGGGCGTGCATGTGAGAAGTGTTACGAGATCCTTTCCTTCTTCAATCTGAAGCTTGTCCACTTCCTCGGGAAGGACTATCGCAATATCGTCAACCTCATAGGTCAAAACCTTATCGAGAACCGTTATTTTGAATGTGTCTCCCACTTCGAGCTTATCGAGATTAGAAAAAAGAGTAGCACTCGGCAAGCCTCTGTGAGCCGAAATAACCGCATGGGTACTCTCGCCGCCGACAGGTAAGCTTGTTCCCTCGAGGTGACCCGCGCCGACCTCAAGAACACCCTCGCTCGTTCCGTGGTAAATCGGAAGCTGAACGTTAATCTTATCTATCGTAATATACCCCATGATGCCCGTTCCCGTAATGTCGAGAGTCGTGTCATAGTTCTCGATTTTGTAGGGAATCGCAAAGGCAGACGGATCGTTAGCAAGAGCCGTGTTATATTCATCCGCCGCCTCGAAGTAATCGGAATAATCCTTCTCGCTCATTTCCGCTACGGCTTCGTCGTAGTTCGAAATGACCTGAGTTGAATGTCTCACATTGATGTAATTACTCACTGTCGGATATAACAGCACGGAAAGGCCCACGAAAAATATTAGGACTAATACAATTGTGCTTATATGTTTTTTCATGGGTATCTCCCTGATGTTATGCAGAAATAATATTAAAATAATCAGGTGGGCGTGGGATTCGCCCACCTTGAATATTTCAAGCTACGTTCAAGCAAAAAATCAGTTCTTTACTTGAACTATAATATCATAGTTTTGAATTAAATTCAATATCTAAGGAATTCAATACCTGATTTTTGAATTTAAATCGAATAAATTTAACTTAAATTAATCTTAAGCCAAACTTATGCGTCATGGTTCATTCTCTTCTTTGTGATGAGGAGAACGAATGCGCCAGCCATGAGAACACCACCGACTACATAGAAGATTGTAGTACCGATGCCGCCTGTTGACGGAAGTGTAGCACCTGACTTGTTAATTACAGTAGCTGAGAGTGCACCTGTGCTTACTTTACCTGTGAACTTGTCGCCGCCTGTAAGAGTATCAAGTGTAGGATTGTCAGAAAGATCTGTGTGAGTAGCTGTAACAGTGAACTCGATATTATCCATCTTCTTGAATCCTGTAGGAATTGTTGTCTCTTCGAGCTTGTAGTCACCGTCGTCAACGCCGACCCACTCGAAGCTTGTCATCTCAGTTCCCTTAACTTCTGAGCCAACTGCTACATAAGTGCCTGTTGCGGAGTTCTTCTTGTAGAGTGTGAAGCCTGCGCCCTTAAGAGGCTGATTCTTCTCGTCTGTCTTGTCAACATGAACCTTGTATGTGAATACGATGTTCTTGTCCTCAGGAGTCTCACCTGTGTCTGTCGGCTTGCTTGTGCCATCGCCTGTGTTGTTCGGGTTGTTAGAGAATGTAAGTTTAGCTGTGTTCGGGTTACCAGTTGCACCGATGTTTGCGTCAGAATCAAGTGTTGCGTTGTAAAGAACAACTACTTGGCTGTTTGATGTAGCACTGAGTGCCTTAACATCGTTTACAGAAACAGTAAGCTTCTTGGAAGAAGCGTCCCAAACTACAGTAGAACTGTTTGTGATATCTGTGCCGTTCTCGCCGCCGATCTTAACCTGTACAGAATTCTCAACGTATGTGAGATGAGTCATTGTATCGTTGAACTCAAGATAGTAGTGGTCAAACTTAGAGATGTCACCGAGTGTAGCTGTGAGCTTGTAAGGGATTGTGTCGCCGATATCGTAGTCAGCGGAATCCTGCCAATCTGTTGTCTCACCTGTGGAATCGTTTGTGTCCTTAACCTTCTTCTCGAAAGAAGGAACGTCTGTCTTTACCTTAGGTGTAACTTCTTCGCCTGTATTAACAACCTTAAGAAGTGTAAGGTTCTTAGCGTCAACCTTAGCGCTTACATCTGTTGTATCATAGATTACATAGTAACCGGCTGAAACAAATGTGATAGAGCCTGTGCCTGTTACAGCTTGAACAGTACCCTTGTTGTTATAAGCTGTAGCTGCGAAAGCCAGAGCATTTGCCTCACTCATCTCAGCGATAGCCTTAGCTGCTGCAGCTGCTGTTGAGTTTGCATCAAGATTGAGAGCAGCAAGAAGTCCTGCAGAAT
>CAVBOS010000076.1:0-9249 GCA_963597005.1 Lachnospiraceae bacterium | reverse complement strand
GATATAATATTGAGCGGATCAGACAGTTGCGGATGAGCAAACGAAAGGGCTTATCTGAGGAAAGTCCGGGCTCCACAGGGCAAGAATAACGGCTAACGGCCGCCGGGGGCGACCCCAGGGAAAGTACAACAGAGATATACCGCCGTTTTTACGGTAAGGGTGGAAAGGCGAGGTAAGAGCTCACCGGTATAATGGAGACATTATAGCCATGCAAACCCTATTCGGAGCAACACCGTGGAGAAACATATGCCTGCCCGGCAGTTTCATGGAGGTGGCGCGAGTCAAGCAGCAATGCTTGATTAAGATAGATGACTGTCTAATACAGAACCCGGCTTACAGATTCGGTCAATTTTTATTATTATAACTGAAAGGTAGTTACAACAATGAAGAAAATCAGTAAAGGTAAAGTACGTGATATTTATGAGGTCGACGACAATTCTTTAATGATTGTTGTATCCGACAGAATTTCTGCTCTTGATTTTATCATGCCTAATGATATTCCGGATAAGGGCAAGATTCTTAACGGTATTTCGGCTTTCTGGTTTGATTATGTTAAGGATGTTATTCCGAACCATGTTATTTCTACAAACTTCGAGGAGTTTCCTGAGGAATTCAGAAAGCCTGAGTTTGAAGGCAGAAGCATGTGGGTTAAGAAGTTAAAGATGCTCCCTGTTGAGTGCATTGTAAGAGGCTATATCACAGGTTCCGGTTGGGCTGATTACAAGAAGACAGGCACCGTTTGCGGACTTCCTCTTCCAGAAGGACTTCAGGAGTCTCAGAAGCTTCCTGAGCCAATCTTTACTCCTTCCACAAAGGCTGAGTACGGAGATCACGATGAGAATATCTCTTTCGAGCGTTGTTGTGAGATTCTCGGTGAAGAGCTTGCTGAGAAGGTTAAGAACGCTACGATCGATGTTTACAAGAAGTGTGCTGATTATGCTCTCGAAAAGGGCCTTATCATTGCCGACACAAAGTTTGAGTTTGGTCTTGACGAGAACGGTGAGCTTATTCTTGCTGATGAGGTCTTAACTCCTGATTCAAGCCGTTTCTGGGCACTTGATAAGTACGAGGTTGGCAGAGGACAGGATTCCTTTGATAAGCAGTACCTCAGAAACTGGCTCTATGAGAACGGTTACTCAGATCACGCTCCTGAAGAGCTTCCTGAAATTGTTCAGACTACCACAAGAAATAAATACCTTGAGGCTTACGAGCTTATCACAGGTAAAACTCTTTAATTCTAATAAAGAAGCAAAGTCCCCTGCCAAAGCGGGGGACTTTCGTATTGAGTTTTGGAAAAAAACAGCCTATCGTTTATGTCGATAGGCTGTAGATTTTACTTCTGGTGCCAGTTGTCGTAAATTACTTTCACTGATCGAACCATTTCTTTTGCAAATTTCGAGACGTATTTTCTTGTGTAAAGCGCTTTTACTTTCTCTTTGGTGCTCTCATAAGGTGAAGCACCCATGAGTTCTTCTTCACTTAATTCTCTGTAAGAGTTTTCAAAAACAACTGATTCTTTGGGCAAGCGTTTGAGCTGTGCTCTGTTCTTTTGCTGTTCAGTCGGATAACCGAAAACCAACATGGAAACGGGAGCTACATGCTCGGGAATGTTCAAAAGCTCTTTGACCTTCTCAAAGTTTTCGATTATATCGCCTATATAGCAAGATCCGATACCAAAGCTTTCCGCGGCTACGCAAGCGGCATGTGCTGCAATTACGGCATCGTTGGTTGAAAGCACAAGGTCACTGAGCTCGGGGGCAGGGACATCTTCACAGTCGGAGAGCTTGAATTTTCTGACCCATCTGTGATAATCCGCACAGAACACAAGAACCATCTTGGCTTTTGCGATGAACGGCTGATTGTCACAGCTTACTGCTAGCTTTTCCTTTAAATCCTGGTCGGTGACG
Organism: Lachnospiraceae bacterium; assembly: GCA_963597005.1. Classification (GTDB taxonomy): domain Bacteria; phylum Bacillota; class Clostridia; order Oscillospirales; family Acutalibacteraceae; genus SIG603. The sequence goes on along the minus strand of CAVBOS010000076.1, from coordinate 7,342 downwards.
TCGATGATAGAGTAAAGCTGCATATTTCCTGCTGTCGGAGCACGCATGGCGGCTCCAAGAATCGCATCTTTAATTTCTGCTGAAATCTCTTCGTCTGTGAATGCTCGGACGGATTTTCTGTTTTTTAAAACTTCCAATACTTTATTTTCCATAACAGACCTCCTGTTTGTGATAGTCAAATTCTATCATTTGCCATCAGTGCTGTCAACTAAATAACTATTGACATTAAAGAATGATGGTGCTATTATTATTAAGCACTTAACAATCAAGCTAATATTTATGAAAGGAGCAAATTATGGATTACAGAGAGCTGACAGCCAGATTGATTAAGCTTAATTTGGTTATGAAGCTGTATTCGAGCGAAGAACTCGATTCACTTGGAGTTCATTTCAGCCAAACCCCGATTTTGGGTTACATATCGCAGCATCCACGTTGCACCCAGATAGAGATAGCGGAGGCACTTTCCGTTTCGCCCGCTTCAATTGCTTTGTCCACTAAAAGAATGGAGAAAGCAGGATTTATTATCAAGGAGATTACTCCTGATAATTTAAGATGCAAGCGCCTCAGTCTTACAGACAAGGGCAAGCTTATTTATGATAAGGGTATTTCTATCCGAGATGAACAAGATACACAGATGTATCAGGGTTTTTCTGAGGAAGAACTGAAAGAATTGAGTGCCTTGATAGACAGATTAACCATCAATCTGACAAAAGAGGAATCCAATGTTATTGAGCATAACGTGATTGGTGACCTTGAGAAGCAGATTGAAAATATATTCAGTAAAAACTAGAAAGGAAATAAGTAATGTTAAAGAAGATTGCTCCCGCAGTCAAAGGTTACTTAAAGTACACCATTCTCTCGCCGCTTTTGATGATAGGCGAGGTTATCATGGAGTGCTTAATACCTATAACTATGGGAAACATTGTTGATAACGGTATATCACAAAATGATATACATTACGTTATCGTTCATGGACTTATGATGGTCTTGTTTGCTTGCATCTCTCTTTTCTGTGGATGTATGGCGGGTAGATTTTCTTCAATTGCCAGCGTCGGTTTTGCTAAGAATTTGAGAAAGATGCTTTTTGGAAAGGTTCAGACCTTTTCTTTTGCTAATGTCGATAAGTTTTCGACGGGCTCGCTCATCACAAGACTTACAAATGACGTAACCAATACTCAGAATGCGTTTCTTACTTGCATAAGAATGCTTTTCAGAGCACCGATTACATTTGTTGTTGCTATTATCATGTGCTTGAGGCTTTCACCTAAGCTTTCATTGTCATTTACGGTCTTTGTTCCGATAATTGCTATTGCTTTGGCAATCATTATGAACATGGCTTTCCCTAAGTTCAATGAAATGTTAAATGCAATGGATGCACTCAACACGGATGTTCAGGAAAACTTAACCGCAATCAGAATTGTTAAGGCTTTTGTTCGTGGCGATTTTGAACGCAAAAAGTTCAATGCAGCTGTCCGTAAGGTTAAGGATACTCAGTTATCCGCAGAGAAAATCGTTATTTGGACTATGCCGGTCATGCAGTTCTGTATGTATGCCTGCAACATAATTGTTGCTTGGTTCGGTGCCAAAATCGTTCTCGGCGGCGGAATGGGTACAGGCGCTCTCATGAGCTTCTTTACTTACATTGCTCAGATACTTATGTCACTTATGATGATTTCAATGATTTTCATGCAGATAGTTATTTCCAAGGCATCTGTAAAGAGAATCGCTGAAGTTTTGGATGAGGTTCCCGATATCTCAAGCGGTAACAGCAAAGATGACGTTAAGGACGGAGAGATTGAGTTTAAGGATGTTTCCTTCTCTTACAGCAAAAATCCGGATAACTTAACACTTAAGGACATCAACCTTCATATTAAGCCGGGTCAAACCGTAGGTGTTATCGGTGGAACCGGTTCCGCTAAATCCTCTCTCGTTCAGCTTATTCCGAGACTTTACGATGTACAGAGCGGTGAAGTGCTCGTTGGCGGTAAGAATGTAAAGGAATATAACTTAAAAACACTTCGAGATGCAGTCTCAATGGTTCTCCAGAAAAATGTTCTTTTCTCAGGAACAATAGAGGATAACCTCAGATGGGGTGACGAAAACGCTACCGAAGAACAAATTATAGAAGCATGTAAAGCAGCACAGGCTCACGACTTTATTATGAGCTTCCCAAACGGTTACAAAACTGATTTAGGACAGGGAGGCGTTAATGTTTCCGGTGGACAGAAACAGCGCCTGTGCATAGCAAGAGCACTTTTGAAGCATCCAAAGGTTCTTATTCTGGATGACTCCACCAGTGCATGTGATACCGCAACCGACAGTAAAATCAGAGCTTCGTTCAAGTCTGATTATCTAAAGGATGTTACAAAAATCGTTATTGCTCAGAGAATCACATCCGTTATGGATTCTGATTTAATTGTAATTCTTGACGAAGGTAAGATACTTGCAAGCGGCACACACGATGAGCTTATGAAGAGTAGTGAGGTTTATCGTGAGATTTATACCTCACAGCAGAAAGGAGCTGAAGAATAATGCCGGGACCTATGAATCAAGGACCAAGAAGAGGCGGCGGACCGGGTGGTCCGGGAGGCCCAAGAATGGCTGGACCTGCTGTTATGCCTAAGGATCCGATGAAGACCATAAGCAGAATTTTAAAGTATGTCGGTTCATATAAATCACTGCTTTTTGTTGTTGCAGGATGTATCATTGTATCTTCGGTAGCTTCAATCGGAAGCTCTTACCTTATTAAACCGCTCGTAAATGATTATATAATGCCGTTTATCGGTCAGGATAATCCTGATTTGAGCGGTTGTGTAAGATTACTTACGACAATGGGCATTATTTATGCTTGCGGTGTTGTTGCGTCTTATGCTTACTCAAGACTAATGCTCCAGATTTCTGCGAACACTCTTGAGAAAATCAGAGTTGATCTTTTTGATCACATGGAAGATCTTCCAATCAGATATTTCGACAAAAATACTCACGGCGAAATCATGAGCCGTTACACAAACGATATGGATACTCTGAGACAGATGATTTCTCAGAGCTTACCACAGCTTTTCTCCTCGGGACTTACAATTCTCGGTGTTTTCATCGCAATGTTAGTGACAAGCTGGCAGCTTACAATTGTTGTTATCGTATTCTTGGCATTATTGATGTTCTTAATGAAAAAAATCGGTGCAAAGAGTGCACTTTACTTTATTAAGCAACAGATGGATCTCGGTGCCGTAAACGGTTATATCGAGGAAATTATTGACGGTCAGAAGGTTGTTAAGGTTTTCAACCATGAGGAGAGAGCCGCTGAGGACTTTGATGCGGTCAATAATGCATTTACTGAGAGCAGCACAAAGGCTAATATTTACGCTTCCATTATGGGACCTGTGTCCAATAACCTTTCTCATATCCAGTATGCTTTCCTTTCATGTGTCGGTGCATTGCTTGTAATCGCAGGTCATCTTGATGTGGGTTCTGTTGCGGCTTTTCTCAACTATTCAAAGTCGTTCACAAACCCGATTTCTCAGATTACTCAGCAGATGAACTCTATCTTCACTGCACTTGCAGGTGCTGAAAGAATCTTTAATCTTATCGATGAAGAACCTGAGGTCGATGACGGTTATGTTACACTTGTCAACGCTAAGTATGATAAGAACGGAAATCTGGTTGAGTCAGAGAAGAGAACAGGCATTTGGGCTTGGAAGCATCCGCATAAGGAGACAGGCACAACAACCTATACTCTTGTAAAGGGAGAAGTTGAATTTGAAGATGTTGTGTTCGGATATGAGCCTGATAAGGTTGTTCTTAACGGAATCAGCCTGAAGGCTAAGGTCGGCGAAAAGATTGCATTTGTCGGTTCAACAGGTGCAGGTAAAACTACAATTACTAACCTTATCAACCGTTTCTATGATGTACCTGACGGAAAAATCAGATATGACGGAATCAATATCAACAAGATTAAGAAGGACGATTTGAGAAGATCGCTTTCAATGGTTCTCCAGGATACGCACTTGTTCACGGGTACGGTTATGGAAAATATCCGTTACGGTAAGCTTGATGCAACTGATGATGAATGTATCGCAGCGGCAAAGCTTGCAAATGCTGACTTCTTTATCTCGCATTTGCCACAGGGTTACCAGACTGTTATCACAGGAGACGGCTCGAACCTTTCTCAGGGACAGAGACAGCTTATTGCTATTGCAAGAGCGGCTGTTGCAGATCCGCCTGTACTTATTCTTGATGAAGCTACATCGTCAATTGATACAAGAACAGAGAGTCTTATTGAAAAGGGTATGGACAGCCTTATGCAGGGCAGAACGGTATTCGTTATTGCTCACAGACTTTCAACTGTCAGAAACTCAGATGTTATCATAGTTCTTGAGCACGGTAAGATTATAGAGCAGGGTAATCATGAGTCACTTATTGATTACCACGGCAAGTATTACCAGCTTTATACCGGAGCTTTTGAGCTTAGCTGATTTAACTTTCAAAGCCTGTCATCCATGCGGTGACGGGCTTTATTTTTGTCAAATTTTACTGTAAATTATGTATTGACAATTGATTAATTTATGATATTATGTAGCTGTATTTTTCACTATTTAATTTTTGGGAAAAGAGGTAAAAAAATGAAAGTTGCAGTTATCGGTTGTGGTACAATTGCTAATGCGGCACACATTCCATCATACATGAATAATCCTGAGACAGAGATTAAATATTTCTGTGATATTATCCTTGAGAGAGCTGAGGCAGGGGTAGAGCGCCAGGGCTTCGGTATCGCATGCACAGATTATCATGAGGTTTTAGCTGACCCCGAGGTTGAGGCTATTTCTATTTGCACACCTAACAATGTCCATGCTCAGATAGCTATTGACGCTATGAGAGCGGGCAAGGATGTTTTAAGCGAAAAGCCTGCCGCACGAGTTTATTCAGAGGCTCTTGAAATGCAGAAGGTTCAGCATGAGACTGGCAGAATTCTCAACATAGGAGTTTGCAACAGATTTAATGACAGTGTTAATCTTTTAAAGAAGTATATAGATGACGGCAGACTCGGAAACATTCACCATGTATATGTAAGTTTCAGAGCTCACAGACAGATTCCGGGACTCGGCGGAGCATTCACCACAAAGGCTATTGCAGGCGGCGGAGCACTTATTGACTGGGGCGTACATTACCTTGATATAGTTATGTATTGCTGCGGAGATCCAAAGGTATATACCGTTTCGGGAGAAACATTTTGCAAGCTTGGCAAGGACATGGAAAACTATGTTTACACAGATATGTGGGCAGGTCCTCCGAAGTTTGACGGTGTTTATGATGTTGATGATTCTGTAACAGGTTTAATCAGAACTTCAGGCCCCGTTATCACTCTTAACGGTGCATGGGCTCAGAACATCGGAGAAGATGACCGTTATATTGACTTCATGGGCGATAAGGGCGGTATCAGACTTCATTACGGTAAAGACTTTACTTTCTATACAACTGAATACGGCGCATTAACAGAGACAACTCCTAAGTTTACAATGCGTGATATGTATCAGAATGAGATTGATGAATTCGTTAAGTGCATTCATACAAGAGAGAAGATTGCTTCTGACATTGACACGGTTATCATTACCGCTCAGATGATGCAGGCAATTTATGACTCGGCAGAGGTTCATAAGGAATTGACACTTAATGAGAGAGATTAAGAGGAATAGATTATGTATAATTTTCCGATAGGCGTTCTTCTGGAGTCCTTCAGATTGCCGCTTGACGAGGCATTGGATAAGGCGGCGGAGCTCGGCTTTAAAGGTATTCAGATTTATGCAACAACAGGTGCTCAGGCTCCTGAAAATCTTTCCGCTTCTCAGAGAAAAGAGCTCCTCGATAAAATAAAATCGAGAGGTCTTGTCGTTTCTGCGCTTTGCGGTGACTTAGGCAAGGGATTTACTGATGCCGAATTAAACCCTGAGCTTGTTGAAAAATCTAAGAGAATTCTTGATCTTGCAAAGGATCTTGAGACAGATATAGTAACAACTCATATCGGTGTTGTTCCTGAAGATAAGAGCAATCCTCGTTATGCCGTAATGGAAGAGGCATGCGGTCAGTTAGCAGAATATGCCGACTCTCTTAGTGCTCACTTTGCGATTGAAACAGGTCCAGAAAAGGCTGTTACATTAAAAAACTTCCTTGACGGACTTCACTCAAAGGGAGTTGCTATCAATCTCGATCCTGCAAACTTTGTAATGGTCACAGGGGATAATCCTGTTGAAGCGGTATACACGCTTAAGGATTACATAGTTCATACTCATGCCAAGGACGGCAAGAGACTGTTTTACCGTGACCCCGAGGTGGTCTACGGTCTGCGAAAGGATGTTATTGTAGAAGACGAATCCTTCATTGAGCTTCCACTCGGCAAAGGAGAAGTGCCATTTGCTGATTACCTGAAGGCTCTTGATGGTATCGGTTACAAGGGCTTCCTGACTATCGAGCGAGAGGTTGGCGATAATCCGTCCGCTGATATAATTCTTGCAAGAGATTTTTTGAGAGAACAAATAGGATAATAACGGAAGAGGCAGTGTAAAAGCTGTCTCTTTCTTCAAATAAGTAGTTTTCAATAAGATGGTTTTGAAAATTAACAATTAATTTATAAGGATTTAAAATATGGAAAATAAATATAAGCAAGAATTTATAGAGATATATAATAAGTATATCACCAGAAAGGGAGCGGATAAGCTTCTCGAATGGATTGAGAAAACAGATTTTTTTACTGCTCCGGCGAGCACAAAGTATCACGGAGCTTGTGAATGTGGGCTTGTAATGCACAGCCTGAATGTTTACAAGGTTTTGAGAGAAAGATATTTTGAAGAGGGCACAGACAGTGAAGAAAGCTATGCTCTTTGTGCACTTCTTCATGATTTTTGTAAAGCAAATTTCTATACGGTATCAACAAGAAATCAAAAGGATCCTAAAACAGGCGAGTGGAAACAGGTACCGTATTATGCTGTTGATGACAAATTTCCTTACGGCCACGGAGAAAAATCAGTTTTTTTAATTGAACGTTATGTAAAACTCAGCCTCGAGGAGGCTATGGCAATACGTTGGCATATGGGCGGCTTTGACGAGTCGGTAAAAGGCGGAAGCTTTGCGCTTTCTAAGGCTTTTTGTGATTATCCACTCGCAGTGAAGCTTCATTTAGCTGATCTTGAAGCCACATATTTATTAGAGAAAGGTACGTCAGAAGTTAATCGTTGATATGAATATATTAGGCTTAAATTCTTTTTCTTCCGATTCACTTAAGGATATAAATTACAATATTGAAGAAAATAAATCTGTTTCTATTTTGACGGATAGTGTGAGAGCTGTTGAC
>CAVBOS010000075.1:0-9264 GCA_963597005.1 Lachnospiraceae bacterium | reverse complement strand
TTAAAAGTAGCTTATACATCATCAGTCCGTGCTGACGGAGTAAGCTTCTTACAAGAAGAGGCAAGCAAGGGGCACACGACCGCCGATCTTTATTTAAGCATCAGTTGGTATCCGACAAAAAAGTATATACACTTCACTGTTCCGATACCCGAAAACCCACAATAATGCAAAACTGCACCGAAATCAATCGGTGCAGTTTTGCTTGTTTCTGTGTCTTACTCAGGTAAGGTTAAATTCAGTTTGACTGTTTTCATAATCGGATAACGGCTGACATTTAAGTACATAGTAAAATTCTTTGTACCCTTAGCTTCGAGCTTATCAAGATATGTCACTCCGTCCATACTTCCGTCTGTTGGATAAACCATATACATAGAAGCTTCTGTTCCTGGCTTAACCTTAATGCCATCAAGACTTTTTGTTATGGTTGGATTGGCAATTTTCATATAAGTGTTGTTTTTATTATAGTAAGCAGAACGCCATACATTAAAGAGGTTCATATCTCTTATGAAAACTCCGCCGTTTTCGTTATCATCATTTTTAAAATCTACAGTCAACAAAATAACATCGTAACGTGTGATTTCTGCAAGATAATCGGTAGATTTGCCGAATCTGCTCATAAACTCCTCATAGGTGATAACCTCAGCTTTACTCACACGAACAGAATAACCGTCGTTGTTCTCGACATCTCTATCCGCAAAAAAGTTTCCGTCTAAAGAAATCCAATCGCCTACATTATATTCTTCTGTTACAAATTTATAAGCTTTTTGATTAACATACCAAATTCTAACCGAAACCAGTGCTATGGCAATTACAAGAATAATAGCTAAGATTGCTTTTCTATTCGATGCTTTCACTCTCATAAGGCGTAACTCGTCCTTCCTTAACAAAGTAAATTTCATCGGAAAGTTCTTTCAGAACGGAAAAATCATGGCAAGCCAAAACCACTAAAGCTCCTCTGTCCTTCTGCTCACGGACAAGCTGTCTGACCATCTCAATACCATCGGTATCGAGAGCATTTGTCGGCTCGTCTATCAAAATGAGCTGAGGATTTTCAAGCACTGCACCAGCTATGCCAAGTCGCTGTTTCATGCCAAGAGAGAATTGTTTGTATTTTCTCTTATCATCAGGATCCAAGCCAACCTGTGCGATTATTTCACGAATTCTGGTTTCGTCGACAGTTCTGTGAATATTAGCGATAAGCTTCAAGTTTTGAAGCGCAGTATAGTTATCTATAAAAGCCGGATTTTCAATCAACAAGCCAATGTCAGGGGGAAAGGTAATATCCTTACCAAGTTCTTTGCCGTCAATCGCAATTTTTCCCTTTGTCGGTCGAATCAGTCCTGCAATCAAACGCATAAGCATTGTTTTACCCGAACCGTTTACTCCACGCAGACCGTAAACAGTGCCGCTGTGAAGTGTAAGCGAAACATCTTGAATAACGGTTATCCCTTTAATAACCTTTGTTACATTATCAATAATTATTTCCATAAATCAACCTCGTTATGTCATATCGGAATCGAGAATATCACGATTTTTAAAAACATAATATCCGATTATTACGCTTAATGCCGAAATCCACAAGCCAATAACAACTCCGCTTGTCATATCAAGTCCTGTAGTTATAAGCAACGCATTTCTTGCAGGCATAGCATAGTTTGAAAACAATGCCGGACACTGAAAATACGCACCGGCGAAGAAATAACCAGTTAGCAAAAAATAGCTGAATAAAGGTTTTATTAATAAAGATAGCAAAAGCTGTAAAAGTGCTAACGCTACCAGAACAAAACCGATAAACAAAAATACAGATGTTATGTTCCAAGAAACACTTGTTGTGATATCATCCTGATTCATTGCCAATTCTTTATAAAGATACCAGCTTGCATTCATGCTAAGCTTTGCACCAAAGCAAAGACCGCAAAGTGTACTTGATAGAAAAATCAGCAAATAGCTTACTATAGTATTAACAGCTGTCCAAGCACATTTGGAAAGCCACCAAATACCGCGGCCACCCGAAAGCACCATTAAGTGCTTACCGATACCTCCCAGTTCATTAAACGGATAATATAGTGAAACGAACTGCATCCATAAAATAAACATAAACCACATCGTCGGCATCGAAAAATCGCTGTCTAAACCAGAAGTAAATGTTACTTTTCCACAACCGCCAATAAGTGCCAGAAAATAATCTGCAGTGCTTACAGGTGTGTTGAAAAAGCTTGGCGAATTAATTTCATAAATTTTTATTTTCCAAAAATGATAAATCGACAGAACGAAAAAACCGATAAAGGTCAATATCAGACGCTTTTTGGCATGTCCTATTCCGTATTCCAAATCATGCCTAAAGAATTTAAAAAACATCTGCATTTTTGCTCCTTTCCAAAACTATTATTATGGGAGGAACAATCACTGCTAACATTTCCACAAGATATATCCACAAATACTGATTCGTAGAATTGCCTGTCAACCAAATATAATCGATAATTGAAGTCTCTGCATATGAATGGTACGCAAAAGCCAGTTCAAGTGATGCCATCAGATACATTAAAAATAAATACGGAGCCAACATTATTACAAATTTGTTTTTTTCATAGAATGACAGTGCGAACGGTACTGTTGCCCATACACCTGCAAAAACACTTATTTGCAGCATATTGAGGAATACAGTGATTAAAGGATGAGCATAATACAAATTTCCTAACAGCTTTGAATCGCCTCTGATCTGATAGTAGAGTGCGAAATCAACATCAGTCTTGTATGCTGGAATCAAGCAGCACACAAACACAAAGCTAAAAAGCATAGGAAGAAGAACAGTGATGACTCCGGATAAGAAAGCCGATAGATACTTACCCCAAAAATATATTTTCTTGCCAAGATGAGTTACCATTGCTCTGTCATACCCATTTTTTCTTTCAGAAAGATATGACCAACTATATGGAATCACAGAGAATAGAGGAAGCGTATAGAAAAAAATCATCGGCAAAACCTGATTAACCCGTCCGCCAATCCAGGAGTTATAAACAGTATATATCTGCAAAAAAGGATATGATTTGAAAGTACCATCATCTAAGGTTTCATATCCATTCAAAGTAGTAATTAAATTCAGTCTATACACTCTGTATGCCAATACACCGTCAACAAGCATCATTAATATCAAAATAAGCACTACAATCTGAAAAGCACGGGTTCTGAAAATATTATAGATTTCATTTTGTAAAAAACGCAGTAATTTAATCATATTCAATTAGCTTGTTCCTCAGATAACGATAACTCGTCTAACATAATACCATACTTAAATTGCGAATTTGCGGAAATTCCAAAGAATATGTCCTTTTGTTTAAGATACTCTTCATCTATTAAATATGTTAGAGTAAAATTCGTGGTTTCTCCCGTTTCCAGTTCAAAATTATAGTAATCATCGCCTTCACCATGTGGTTCTAATATAATTTCCGGATTAGCATAACGTCCACCTGAATATGTATAATTTTCCCAATCTTCATAATTCTCCGGAATTAAATCACTATAAGATCCAAGCTTAAACATAGATGAATTAAATTGATACTGAACACCATATTTATTAGCAGCATCAATATTAGTTAATGTAATATTTATCCGAAGTATTTTTGGAGATTTAAATTCAGATACCACTTGAACTAACAAATCTTTTTGAGTGTCATCGCCTAACAAACTTTCTGAATAATCAAAAACTTCTGCACTATTGACACATAGCTCAAGGTTTCCTTCCCAGCCAAGAGAAACGGAATCATCTTCTCTGACTTCTCCCTGTAAATATCTATGGCTGGTTAGAGTATAGGCTTCTCCAATCTTACCGAATTTTGCTATTGTCTCATCAGCTTCAACTGATGTTGGAGAACTTTCTCCATCAACAGAACTCTCAGAGATTTCTGTCTCAGCCGTAGCATTACTATCGCTTTCTTCTATATTATCCTGATTCGCTTCATCTACAGTGCTTGTTTCCGTATTTGTGTTAGATTCAGTATTTTTGTTTTTATTAATCATCAGAAAAGCAGATAAAGCAACCAACGAAACTAATACTAAAATAACAATTAATTTACTTTTTTTCATATAACTATTCTCCTTATATAAACACTACGTACTAGTAAATAAAAGACGTTGCATAGTTTAGCACCATGCAACGCCTCACAGATCAGTTTAACGAAGAGTAATTATATGCATTTGCTGTATCAGGACTCCAAGCTATTCTGCAATCGCCCCAAGAATAAGTTGTATTTTTATAATGACCTCGAATACAAACCCATTTATTCTTCTGCGATACAGAAGTTCCGTTAGCTCTAATCGTATGACCCAAGTAGTCGTTAACAAGATACTCTGAAGCAGAAGCTTTGTTCGGTGTATTAGAAGAACTTGTGCCGTAAAAAGTGCTAGCATAAAAACCACCGTAAGGTAATGTGTTATCTATAGCACACAAGTAAACAGGAGTATTGTTATATTTGTACCTAGCCGGTGTGGAGTCATATCGGCTGCCGTTAGACCAAGAATAAGTATAATAAGTATCCCCTGTATTAGCCGCACTCGCCGAAATAGTAAGCATTGAGGAAGCAATTATAACGGATGATATAATTGCTAAAGCCTTCTTAAAAATCATGTGAATTTTCTCCTTTTAATATTTCAATTTTAGTAATCAATTGCGCAATTGAGTTTGTAACATTATGGTAGCATGGTGGTCGCTAATTGTCAAGCAAGTTATGTAAAAATCGTGTAAATTTCGGTAAATTTTTAGTAAAATTACAATAAGCTAACATTAAATTGTGAAACCTCGTTGACTATTAATGATTAAAAAAGACCTATACGAGAAATCTCATATAGGTCGTAATTTTAATCAGATTCGAGCTCCTCGGATATTTCCGATATCTTAAGCCTTTTCAAATCAAGTTTTTTGTAAGATACTTCTTTATAGGTTTCTAGCGTTGTTTTTTTGTTTCGGTTAATATAGACGCTTTCTATTAGACCTATACCAAGATAAAGACAAGCAGCAGAAGAGCCGCCTGCACTGAAGAACGGAAGCGTAACACCCATAACAGGGAGTATTGCAAGGCACATTCCGATATTGCTTATGGACTGCAAAGCAATAAGCCCAAAAAAGCCAAAGCACATATATTTACCCATTGAATCTTTGGATGACAAACCAACCTTGAGCGTTCTGTACATGAGCACGAACAGCAAAAGCATGACAAGTGCACATCCGACAAATCCAAGCTCTTCTCCTGCAACAGTGAAAATAAAGTCGGAGTGCTGAAATGTGACCGCACTACTTTCAACACGGTTTCCGTGAAACAAGCCTTTTCCAAACAAGCCGCCGCTTCCAATTGAAATTCTGCCTTGATACTGCTGATAGCCCTCGTTAATCGAAACATCAGGATCATCAAGATTATAAACCGCCGTGAATCTGAGCTTCTGATAATCACTCAAAATGTAGTTCCAAGCAAAGGGAACAGCCAAAAGAATAATTACACCTAGCAAAATAAAATATCTAAGCTTTATATCAGAAGCAAGGCTCATTGCAATAAATATCGCAAAAAAGACAACGCCTGCACCGTCATCGCCTTGCATATGGCAGAGAAGCACGGGAACAGCGGCATGTGCACCAAGCATCAGGATATTTTTGAACTGATTGATTGTACCTTTTTCGTTTAATAAAGACAGATGCTTTGCATAAGTTACTATAAAGCATATTTTTACCAATTCTGACGGCTGAAAAGTTCTTCCTCCAAGATTAATCCATGCGGTTGCGTTAATACCGCCCGAGCTTGAAATATTGATACCAAAAAGTATCGTGTATACCATTAAAAATAACGATCCCGCCGCAATCAAAAACCAATAGTTGGAAATGGTGTCATATCCTATAAAGGTAATGATAAGTGCGCCTATCAATCCGACAACAACTGCAAATAACTGGGTACTAAAATAATTGGAGTTTGTTGCTCGTGTGACACTTTTAATAAGCAACAAGCTGTAAAGTGCTATTAAGCCTATTATCAACCAAAGAAAATAATCTGTATTTTTTATATAGTTGATAACGGGGCTTGAAGTTCTGTTTTTATTCATTTAAATCTCCGTAACTATTAAACATACTTAAATTTAAATTTCTTTCTCGAGTGAAAGATACTTATACCGATTTATTTTACCACAAATACAAACCGTCTTCAACAAAAATTGAGATACATTAATCTTTACTTATCTTTTTAAATATAATATAATGATAGACAGATATCTTTAATTTTTATCGGTTTAAAACCTTTATCATCTAAGAACAGGTTTGAACCAATGTTAAATTTGACTTAAAGAAAGGGCTTAAAGTATGTTAACAGACATCCAAATAGCACAACAGGCTGAATTAAAGCCGATTTCTGAAATCGCCGCATCTGTCGGAATCAACGAAACCGAGCTTGAGCCATACGGAAGATATAAAGCAAAGGTAAATGAGTCTTTATTTGAGAGACTTAAGGATAAGCCGGACGGAAAACTTATCTTAGCTACCGCTATCAATCCTACTCCGGCAGGAGAGGGAAAGACAACAACTGTTATCGGTCTCGGTCAGGCAATGGCAAAGATTGGCAAAAAAGCTGTTGTCGCTCTCAGAGAGCCTTCCCTGGGACCGGTGTTCGGAGTAAAGGGCGGCGCCGCTGGCGGCGGATACGCTCAGGTTCTCCCAATGGAAGATATTAACCTTCATTTCACAGGAGACATGCACGCAATAACTTCAGCAAACAACCTTCTTTGTGCAATGCTCGATAACCATATGCAGCAGAGAAATCTTCTCGGAGTAGACCCCAGAAGAATCCTTATAAAAAGATGCTTAGACATGAACGACCGTGCACTCAGAAATATAGTTGTCGGTCTGGGCGGTAAAATCAACGGTGTTCCGAGAGAAGATCACTTCATCATTACTGTTGCAAGTGAGGTTATGGCTATTCTTTGTCTTGCAAACGATATTGATGACCTTAAAGAAAGACTCGGCAAAATTCTTGTTGCTTACTCATATACAGGCGAGCCGATATATGCTAAAGACATCAAGGCAGAGGGTGCAATGACAGCTCTTCTTAAGGATGCTATTAACCCAAACCTTATTCAGACACTTGAGGGAACACCCGCATTTATGCACGGCGGACCTTTCGCTAATATTGCACACGGCTGTAACTCTGTAAGAGCTACTAAGCTTGCACTTAAATTAGGTGATTACGCAATCACAGAGGCAGGATTCGGTTCTGACCTCGGTGCTGAGAAGTTCCTTGACATTAAGTGCAGAAAAGCAGGGTTAACTCCTTCGGCAGTTGTTGTTATCGCAACTGTCAGAGCACTAAAGTATAACGGCGGAGTTCCGAAAACGGAATTGTCCGGTGAAAATGTAGAAGCACTTGAAAAAGGTGTTGTAAATCTTAAGGCACATGTTGAAAACATGCAGAAGTTCGGAGTGCCTGTTGTAGTCGCTATCAACAGATTCCCAACTGATACCGACGCAGAGCTTCAGGTTATTGATGATACATGCAAGGGCCTCGGTGTTCCTTATGCGCTTTCAGAGGTATTCTCAAAAGGCGGAGAAGGCGGAGTGGAACTCGCAAAAACCGTTGTTGATGTTATCGAAGCTAACGAGGGCAAAAACAACTACGCTCCTATATATTCCTTGGATATGTCTATTGAGGAAAAAATCAACACTATCGCAAAAGAAATCTACGGTGCTGACAAAGTTGTTTTCGCAAGCAAAGCGCTTAAGTCACTCAAAGACATTAAGGCTCTCGGAGGAGATGAGCTACCTGTTTGTATTGCAAAAACACAGTATTCTCTCTCCGATGACACTAAGCTTCTCGGCAGACCGACCGGCTTTGAAATTACAATCCGTGATTTAACTCTTTCGAACGGCGCAGGCTTTGTTGTTGCTTATGCCGGTGATGTCATGACTATGCCCGGACTTCCAAAGAAGCCTGCCGCAGAAGGAATTGATGTTGAGAACAACACAATCACAGGTCTTTTCTGATAAACAAAATGACAGAATATATAACACATTCTGCAAGCGAAACTGAGCAGTTAGCTGCTCAGTTTGCTCAGCAGTTAAAGCCAAATGACATCATAGCTTTTCGCGGTTCGATGGGTATGGGAAAAACAGCCTTCACAAGAGGTCTTGTTTCAGGTCTTGGACTTGATAATACCGTATCCAGCCCTACTTTTGCTTTGGTTAATGAATATGACACACCTAAAATGATAGTCTATCATTTTGATATGTACAGAATAACCTCTTGGAATGATCTATACTCCACTGGCTTTTTTGACTACCTCGATACAGGCGCTCTTATGATAATTGAATGGAGTGAAAATATCGAAGGTGCTTTGCCTGACAACACCATATATATAGATATAGCAAAAGGCGAAAATGAAGATGACAGAATAATTAAAATAGAAAGATAAATTATGTTAATTCTTGGAATTGAAACCTCTGCCCATCCTGCTTCTGTTTCACTTTTGCAAGACGGAAAAATAATCGCCGAGGTTTATATTCACACATCATTTACTCATAGCAAGACACTCATGCCTATGGTTAATTCTGCTTTAGAGTTGACCGAAACTAAAATTTCAGATGTTGACTTAATTGCCGTGTCTGACGGCCCGGGCTCTTTCACAGGAGTTCGCATCGGCATTGCATCCGCAAAAGGTCTTGCCTTGCCCAATAATACAAATTGTATGGGCATATCTTCACTCGAGGCTCTTGCATACAACTTATATGACACTGACTCGGAACTGACCATATACTCTTGCATTGATGCGAGAGTGCAGCAGTCCTATAATGCAGTATATAAATTGAAAGACGGTAAAATAACAACTGTAACTGAGCCGAGAGTTATATCTAATGCCGATATTATTAATGAGATTAATAACTTAGCTTGCACAGATACTGTTGCAATGGTCGGAGACAATTTAACTTTATTCGCTTCTATTGAAAATAAAGTTAAATTTGCAGGATTTAATCAGTGCTATCAAAGAGCATCTTCAGTTGCTTTGGCAGCATCATTAAAATTAGATGAAAAAACAAATTATGACTCTGCACTTGTACAGCCTGTTTATTTACAACTTCCACAGGCCACAAGAGAGTTGAACAAGAGAAAGGAAAACAAATAAAATGAAAATAGCTATCGGTTGTGACCACGGCGGATTTGAACTTAAAGAAGCCGTTAAAGCTCATCTTATTGAAAACGGATACGATGTAAAAGATTACGGATGCTATGACACAAACTC
>CAVBOS010000074.1:0-9300 GCA_963597005.1 Lachnospiraceae bacterium | reverse complement strand
CCGCCGAGGCGGATGTCGAGCCTAAGCCGATTGTAGCTGTGACGAGCATTGATACTGCTAATACAGCCGAAATTATTTTACTGAGTAGTGAATGTTTCTTTTTCATTTAATCTCCTTTTGCTTGTGGTTTATTGTTGTTTATTTTTGAATTTTAAGAATTCCAAGCGATTTTTACAATCATCGGATCTTTGCTGTCGTATTCGACATAGTGAGGGACGTGCAAACTTGTCCAGATAGCAAGGTTATACGTGTCCGGTTCTTTGTCGGTGAAGTGCAAGTGACCTGAGCCGCTTGTTAATCCGCTGGGGCCGCAGCCTTCAACGACAATTCTGTAATTATAATCAGCATAATCTTCTTCTCCATGCGGGCCATAATAAACAATATCGCCGACATACTTTGTGTAGAATTTGTCTATGTAACCGCCGTCATTAAAGGTGATGATTTCCTTTAGCGGAACGCCCGCAATCTCTGTGAGTGGATGATCTGCATCAAATTGCTTGTTAAGCGTTATAACACCGCTTCCGTCAGCGTTAAGGACGACCGTCGCATTATCGTCAAAGAAGACTTTTGCGCTAGCCGCCGAGGCGGATGTCGAGCCTAAGCCGATTGTAGCTGTGACGAGCATTGATACCGCCAGTACAGCAGAAATGATTTTACCGAGCAGTGAATGTTTTTTCGTCATTTAACCTCCTTTTGCTTGTGGTTTATTGTTGTTTATTTTTGAATTTTAGGAATTCCAAGCGATTTTTACAATCATTGGATCGTCACTGTTGTATTGTACATAGTGAGAGTAGTGTAAGCTTGACCAGATAGCAAGGTCATACGTGTCCGGTTCTTTGTCGGTGAAGTGCAGGTGGCCGGAGCCGCTTGTTAATCCACTGGGGCCGCAGCCTTCAACGAAAATTGCGTATTTATAACCATGAGAGGATACTCCTCCCTGTGGGTCATGATGGATAATATCGCCGACGTACTTGGTATAGAACTTGTCTATATAACCGCCGTCATTAAATGTGATGATTTCCTTGAGCGGAACGCCCGCAATCTCTGTGAGTGGTTTTTCTTTGGTGAATTCTTTGTTAAGTGTTATAAAGCCGCTTCCGTCAGCGTTAAGAACGACCGTCGCATTATCGTCAAAGAAGACTTTTGCGCTAGC
Source organism: Lachnospiraceae bacterium (assembly GCA_963597005.1). Classification (GTDB taxonomy): domain Bacteria; phylum Bacillota; class Clostridia; order Oscillospirales; family Acutalibacteraceae; genus SIG603. Next base: position 8,147 of record CAVBOS010000074.1, on the reverse strand, counting down.
CGCCGAGGCGGATGTCGAGCCTAAGCCGATTGTAGCTGTGACGAGCATTGATACTGCTAATACAGCCGAAATTATTTTACCGAGCAGTGAATGTTTTTTTTTCATTTAATCTCCTTCAAAATTATAATTATTGTAATCTGTCAAGTGTTTTGTCAGATTGCTTTCGTAGTTTGTTTTGATCCAGACATCATTTTCAAATTCTGTTGTCCGATCGATGTAGTACCACATGATGTGGTCTATCGCAAGCTTGATTATGAATGCGACAGTGAGCGTAAATAAAATTGTGATAATCATCTAATCCCCTTTGTTTTAGCTTATTTGTTTTCGTCCCCCGTTTCGGGTGCACTTAAAGCACCGAGAACGCATATTGCAAAGCTAAGTAAAATAACTGCGATTGGTGCTGTCATATTTTCTCCTTTCTTTTACTGAAATTAATATTTTGCCGAAATCAGGGAGCACAGGCTTGATACCGCGACTATTGCAGCAAATATCATTGTCGTTAAAATCAGTGCGTGCATGTTTTTTCCTTTCTCTTTTTTTCTTTTTCCTGCTTCTTTTCTTTCTTTTGTACTTGTCTTTTTCAAAATCTTGCTTTTTCTCTGTCCCTTGTCTTGAGGCTATTTTACAATTCAAACTCGGACAGATTACGGACAAAAAAGAATCGCCTCAAAATGAGACGATTCCGAATATATTTTATATAATTTTATCAGAGAGAAACCTCTACCTTGTCTCCCGTTACCTTGATTACGGTTCCAAGCTCGTTTTCCTCTGCTTCTCCGCCTTTTACCGACTTAACCGAGAAGACGTTTCTGAGAACTATCTTGAGGTCAGAATATTTGCCGTCAAGTGTGAATGAAAGCTTGTCCCCTTCGTTCTTTCCGATTACGCTGAAGAGCTTCTCTGCGTTTGTATCGTAAACCTCTGTGCTTGTCTCGTCCTTAAGCTCGAAGACGTGGAGCTCACTGCCGCATGAGTAGTCGTACTCGGGCTTCTGGTTGTTTGCGCCGAAAACGATGATTGAGTTTTCTCTTGCCATGAGCGGTAAGCTGAAGAAATCGTGGTTCTCTTTGAGCCATGTGCCGCCCTCAACCTTCTTGTTGGAGAGAAGGTTTGTCCATGTTCCCTTTGGCAGATAATACTCAACGTCGCCGTTCTCTCTGAATACGGGACATACCATTATCTTGTCGCCGAGCATATACTGCTTGTCGATTGCATCACAGGACTTGTCCTCGGTGAATTCAAGAACAAGAGCACGCATTGTCGGAATACCTGTCTTGTGAGTTTTGACAGCCTCTGTGAAGAGATAAGGCATTAAACGGCACTTGAACTCTGAGAAGTATCTTACTACGTCTACGCTTTCCTCACCGAAGAGCCACGGCACACGGTAGGAGTTGGAGCCGTGAAGTCTTGAATGAGTTGAGAGAAGACCGAAAGCCGCCCAACGCTTATAAACATCAGCCGGAGCTGTTCCCTCAAAGCCCGACATATCGTGACTCCAGAAGCCGAAGCCCGACATACAAAGCGAAAGACCCGCACGAAGAGACTCGCTCATGGACATATAGTTTGACGAGCAGTCGCCGCCCCAGTGAACGGGGAATTTCTGGCCGCCTACGGTTGCGCTTCTTGCGAAGAGGCAAGCATGATTTTTGCCGTAGTACTCCTCGAGAACCTCGAAAACAGCCTTATTGTAAAGATAGGTGTAGTAGTTGTGCATGAGTATCGGATCTGAGCCGTCGAAATAAACCACGTCTGTCGGGATTCTCTCGCCGAAGTCGGTCTTGAAGCAGTCAACGCCCATTTCGAGCAAACGGATGAGCTTGGACTTGTACCATTTTACCGCCTCGGGGTTGGTGAAGTCGACAATTCCCATGCCTGCCTGCCACAAATCCCACTGCCAAACGTCACCGTTCGGTCTCTTGAGAAGGAATCCGTTCTCCATGCCCTCCTTGAAGAGCGGAGATTTCTGAGCTATATAGGAGTTAATCCAAACGCAGATTTTGAGTCCTCTCTCCTTCATCACTTTAATCTGATGATCTATATCGGGGAACATTGCTTTATCAAAGTCAAAGTTGCACCACTCGTTTTCTTTCATCCAGTAGCAGTCAAAGTGGAAGACGGAAAGCGGAATGTGTCTTTCCTCCATGCCGTTGATAAAGCCCATTACGGTCTCTTCGTCATACTTTGTGGTAAATGATGAGGTGAGCCAAAGACCGAATGTCCATGCCGGCGGAAGTGCGGGCTTGCCCGTAAGATTTGTGTAATTGACAAGAACATCCTTCATGTCCTCGCCGCCGACTACCATGAAATCGATGCTCTCGCCCGGCAAAGAGAACTGAACTCTTGTTACCTGCTCCGAGCAGATTTCATAGCTTACCTTGTCGGAAGAATTTACAAATACGCCGTAGCCCTTGTTTGTGATGTAGAACGGAATGTTCTTGTAGGAAATTTCGGAGCATGTGCCTCCGTCTTCGTTCCACATATCGACAACCTGACCGTTCTTGACAAACGGAGTGAATCTTTCGCCCAGACCGTAGATGTTCTCGCCGAGGTCAACATCAAGCTGAGTTCTCATGAACGGGCCGTCGTTTGTCTTCATGTAGGAAATCATTGCGTGGCCGAATTTGTCGCCGATTTCCGTTAATTTTCTGTCCTTGTAGTAATAAGTGAATGATGCAGGATTTTTCTTGATTACAAGCTTAGTCTCGCCCGACTTGATTGTTATGCCGTTTTCATCTTCACTCACATCAAGCTTGAGCTTTTTGTCCTCGATTTCAAATTCGGGCACCTTTCTTCCCGAGCCCATGAAGTGATAAGCTTTCATGCGGATGATGTTTTCCTGCGGTGAAGAAATGAACATCTCGATTACAGGACCGCCCATAGCTCTTTCGTCCTGATGATACGGCACGCTGTAGAGATAAACCTCGCTGTCGCTTACCTTTACTTCTCTGATTTGGCAGACGTCAAAGTTCTCTACGCCGGGTTGGTTCATCCAATAACCTTTTGTGAATTTCATTATTAAACACTCCTTATATTAAATTTGAACTCAGTAAAAAACATATTGATTTCAATCGTTATTCTTGCTGAGTTCACAATTTACCTCTATAATAATATTATAAATTCATTTGTCAATCGTTCATTTAAATAAATAGAAAATAACTTTTGCAGAACATCAAGATTGTGTTTTGCAGATAATTTCACGGATATTTTTATAAATATGATACAAAATCAATTAGCATTACCGGGAACAATAATCGTGACGCCCGACCCAAGAGAGCACGAAGAAGATTTTCACATTTTACTTGTAAACGAATTTAATAAGTACCCCAAAATGAAGCCGTGCGATGCCGTCAAGCTGGTTTTTCAGGGGCTTTTCGGCGGCGGACACCTCATAAAGGATTGGTTCTATTGCCTCGAGAGAATCGAGAACGAAGGCTCGGAATTGACTGCCGAACAGTATATGTACCCTGAAATCGAGAGAATTTCCGAGGAGTATTCGAGAATGAATCTTTCGGTTCTAACGAGACTTCCCTATGACGTTGTCGGCAAAATGTTTATGAAATCGAGTGAAGCCGAGGAGAAAACTCCGGAGAAAAAGGAAGCATTTCTTTTCAGTCTTCAGATGATTAAGGATATGAGCGAAAAGGGTGAAAGTCCGTTAACATACAAGGAAGCGGCAGAGTATATCGACGCTTATATCGACGAGGTAAATAAAACAGGCGAGCCGTTTGCTCCGCACCACTCGAAGGAATATGTCGAGGCGTACCGTCCCGCTTATCGTGTAGTGAAAAATGTTTACTGCGACAATCTCGAGATTTTCGTGAAGCTTTCAAGGCTTTATTCAAGCGGAAATTTCTCTTCATGCGCCATCGACGGCATGACCGCAAGCGGAAAAACAAAGCTTGCGGAGCTTATTTCGGACATTTTTCAGTGCAATGTTTTTCACACGGAGGACTTTAGACTCCCTCCTGTTATGAGAACCAAAACCGCAATGCACGGCTTGAAAAGCGACTTTGACATCGACCGTTTCAAGTCGGAGATAGTCGATCATCTTCAGGACACGGAGAGTTTTTCCTGGGGTATTTATAATCCCGATAAGGGCAAATATGACAAGCGAAAGGCAGTCGCTCCTGAGAGACTCAATATAGTCGAGGGGCTTTATTCCATGCACCCAAAGCTCGGAAAATATTATGATTTAGGCATTTATGTGGACTCCGACGATGTCGTTCAGGCGAGAATTTTAAGTTCAAAATACGGCGCCGAGGGCTACCGCCAGTTTGCCGAGGCAAGCATGGTAAAGGAGAAAAAATATCTTGATGAAAACAATATAAGGGTTTCGGCGGATATTGTAATCGATTGCGTTGAGTAAACCTGACAAAAAATCGAATAAAAGAGTTTTGCTCGTAAAATAATCCAAAAGGGTGGTCTTTGACCGCCCTTTTATACGGCAATAAAGCCGATTTTTGCGATTATTCTTGACTAAATCAGACCTTACCGATATAATCTAATCCGCGTGCGCATAAAGATTTGTGCACGATATATTGATATATTAATGAGATAATAAACAAAATAAACTGACAGAAAAGAGATGAGATCATGACTTCACTTATTATCACATTCGTTCTCGGCTTGTTCTTTATTGCCGGCGCACTTGTCGTCAAAATCGTAAAGGACAAGGAGCGGCTCGAGGATTTCTCCGTTGCGGCGGCGCTCGGTGCACTTGTTTTCATATCCGCCTGCGACATCGTTCCCGAGATTTTTGAAATTTGGAGCGGCACTAAGCTAATCTTGGCTGCCCTATTCGTTTTAATCGGCGTCGGCTTGCTGATGGGGCTAGACCATTTTGTTCCCGATCACGATTCCGATGAGCTCGAAGAAAATATGGTTCATATCGGCGTTATGACGGTTATGGCTCTGTCTCTTCACAATATAGTTGAGGGAATGAGCGTTTACAGCATTTCGAGCACCTCCCTTTCGGGCGGAATTTCACTTGCTGTCGGCATCGGACTTCATAATATTCCTATGGGCATGCTTATTTACTCCACTCTCGACAAGGAAAAAGTCCTCAAAAAGAGAATTGTTCTCTCATGCGCCGCATTCTCGACATTTGTCGGCGGTCTATTGATGTATCTGCTCGGCGAATTTATGAACGAAAGTATCGAGTGCGCACTTATTTGCGTGGCTCTCGGAATGGTTATTTATATCGTATTTTTCGAGCTTCTCCCCGGTATCATTCACGCAAAAAAATGGGCAAGAAGCGCAGTCGGATTCGTCATCGGAGCGGCGATTGTGTTCCTCAGTATGATTTTTGCTTAAGCCGAAAACTCTCCTCCACGGAGAGTTTTTATTTTTATTTAAAAAATTTCATAAAAGCTATTGACAAAACCGTCAGAATTGATTATAATAACAAAGCTTGATAAAACGGTGTCGTTGAGTGACCTGACTTTTTATCATTTAAAAATGGCGGTTTAGCTCAGTTGGCTAGAGCATTCGGTTCATACCCGAAGTGTCGTTGGTTCAAATCCAATAGCCGCTACCATACGGCCCGGTGGTCAAGAGGTTAAGACACCGCCCTTTCACGGCGGTATCACGAGTTCGATTCTCGTCCGGGTCACCAAATGGCCCAAATCAGCAGTGATTTGGGCTTTTTGTATCAAGACCTAAATTTAACCTCTTAAACCGGAAAGCCCTGTCTGATCGTTTAAGGCAGGGCTTATTTTTTTAATAATAATATATCTTTGATATTTCTGTTATGAAAGGATTACTTATGAAAAATTTACGTTCCTTCCGTGTAAAGAAAATTATCGCTCTGGTTCTTGTCATGTGCCTGGGCTTCGCCCTCACCGCATGCACAACCTCAAGCTCGTCAAGTTCTTCCGCTAAGCTTGAGGTAAGCACAGAAGAACAGAATCCCGAGATGAGCTCATACACAAACGATTTTGACGGTATTGTAAGCTACCTTAAGGACAGCGAGGTTTTGGCTGGCGACGCTTCCGAGATGGCTGCCGACTTTATCGGTGCCGTTAACGGCGGCAAGTTCTCTTTCTCCTACGAGGGAACAGCAATCACATGCGAGATTTACGAGTATGATCTTGATAACTTAAACGAAAAGGCTGAAGAGACAATCGCATCCGTCAAGGAAAACGGCACATTCCGTTCACTTAACGAGGATGTTGAGGCTACTCTTTCAAACAGCGGAAAGTTCCTCATGATTTACAAGAACTCCGCTTCCTCCAAGGACGATACTCAGAAAGCAATGGCAGAGAGAATGAACGATAAGTTCACAAACTTTGTCGGCAAATAATCAATAAAGAATATGATGAGCTGCACTTTACCGTGCGGCTCATTTTTATTTTACGAGAAATTTTATTTACATTTGCCCTGCTTTTCGTTATATTGATGTTGTGTGATTAATATGAGGATGAATCGGCTTTAATATCAGAATGCCGATTCGATTTTACAAGAAAGGACGATACTTCATGAAAGCAATCGATTCAGAAGTAAAAAGAGTCTGTGAAAATTATTTGAGCGGTGACAAGAAGCTCTCGCAGCTTTTCAAAAACTGCTATCCCAACACCATGGACACGACGGTTAAGTGCCTAGGCGAAAAGGATACTTTTGTCATCACGGGAGACATTCCCGCAATGTGGCTGCGAGATTCCACGGCACAGGTTCGCCACTATCTCCCCGTTGCAAAGACAGACGACGAAACCGCAGACGCCATCGAGGGACTCATCAACCGCCAGTTTAAGTGCATTGCCATTGATTCTTACGCAAATGCATTCAACAGCGAGCCAAGCGGTCTGTGCTGGCCTGTTTATGCGGCTCAGACTCTCGGTGAAACAAACGGAGAGCGTGACACGACTGATTTTACTTCTCCGTGGATTTGGGAGCGCAAATACGAGATAGATTCCCTCTGCTACCCCGTTCAGCTCGCTTATCTTTTCTGGAAAACAACGGGCAGAACCGCTCAGTTTAATGAGCAGTACAAGAAGAGCACCGAGATTATCCTGAACCATTTTGAGCGTGAGCAGGATCATTCCAAGAGCGAATACTTCTTTATCCGCGAGAACTGTCCTCCGACAGATACTCTCGTCAATAACGGCAAGGGAAATCCCGTTTCTGTTACAGGCATGACTTGGTCAGGCTTCCGCCCGTCCGATGACGCATGCACTTACGGCTATCTCATTCCGTCCAATATGTTTGCTGTTGTAACACTCGGATATTCGGCTGAAATTATGAGAGAAGTCTATAAAGACGAAGCTCTTGCTGCACGTTCGGAGAAATTAGCAGCTGAAATTGACGAAGGAATTAAGAAATACGGAGTTGTCGAGCATCCGAAATTCGGAAAAATCTATGCTTATGAAACGGACGGCAACGGAAATTACGTTCTTATGGACGATGCGAACGTTCCGAGTCTTCTTTCGATACCTTATCTCGGCTATTGTTCTGCTGACGATGAAATATACAAAAATACCCGTGCCTTTGTTTTAAGCAGTGAAAATCCGTATTACTATTCCGGCAAAGCCGCAAAGGGCGTCGGTTCACCGCATACCCCCAAGGATTACATTTGGCATATTGCATTATCTATGCAGGGTTTGACAAGCAACAGTCCCGATGAGTGCAAGGAGCTTCTTGAGTTACTTAAGACAACCGATGCAGACAAGGGATTTATGCACGAGGGCTTCCATAAGGATGATCCGACAAAGTTCACCCGTCCGTGGTTTGCGTGGTCAAATTCTCTGTTCTCTGAATTTGTCCTCAAGTGCATAGACGAGAAGGTTATCTGATAATTAAATAAACGATATAAGGACAGAGTTCTGAATATAGAATTCTGTCCTTTTTCAATTAAGGAAGAAAATATACACCTATCCCCTATTTTGCGTCAATTTACACAAAATAATATGAGTTAGATTAGATAATAACAACAAAACAAAGAAACATAAATAAATTTATAAAAACGCTTGACTTTATTGCTCGGTTTTAGTATACTAACGAAGCTGTCTGAAAAAACAGCGACAAATCTTTAAGTTAATCAAGAGTTTCTGAATTGACTTTCAAAAAAGCCCTTGACAAACGGAAAGAGATTTGATAGAATAGACAAGCTGTTCGAAAGAGTGGCGAGTCAAGAAAGCCAAAAGATTTAAAAA
>CAVBOS010000073.1:0-9307 GCA_963597005.1 Lachnospiraceae bacterium | reverse complement strand
GGGAAAAATCGGTGTTATTGTGGGCGAGGTTACGGATATTCTCGAACAGCCAGAACTCAGCCGCCCTGAGGTTAGTGATGGGAAACCTGAGGATAACTCGGTTTCACTTGAAAATGTCAGATTTGCTTACCACGAAAAAGAGATACTTCACGGCATAAATATGGAGATGAAATCAGGAAGCGTCAATGCGATTGTCGGCCCTTCGGGAAGCGGTAAATCGACGATTGCCAAGCTGATTGCATCATTCTGGGATGTGAAGTCGGGAAGTGTGAATATCGGCGGAGTTGATGTCAAAAAACTCTCGTTTGAAGATTTCGGCGGTAAAATAGCATATGTTTCTCAGGATAACTATCTTTTCAATGAGACGGTTATGGAGAACATAAGACATGGAAAACCGAGTGCAAGCGATGAAGATGTTATTGAAGTAACGAAAAAAAGCGGATGTTATGACTTTATAATGCAGCTTGAAAACGGCTTTGATACACTTGTCGGAGGTGCGGGAGGACATTTGTCGGGAGGCGAGAGGCAGAGGATTTCTATTGCAAGGGCAATGCTTAAGGATGCGCCTATTGTAATTCTTGATGAGGCTACTGCCTACACTGATCCCGAGAACGAGGCGATTTTACAAAATTCCATAGCGAGACTTGTCGAAGGAAAGACATTGATAGTAATTGCACACCGTCTTTCTACAGTTAAAGACAGCGACAGAATTTTCGTTGTGAATGACGGTAATATTGAGGATTACGGAAAGCACGACGAGCTTTTGAAATCCTGTCCGCTTTTCAAAGAAATGTGGGAGGCTCACATTTCGGCAAAAGATACGGCGAAGGAGGATAAGTAAATGTTTGAGATTTTGGCAAAGTTCTTTAGGTTTTCGGGCAAAGAAAACAGCAGAAAATTCAAGCTTTCCATGGTGCTCGGCGTAGTTGAAGCTCTTGCTTCCGCTATGAAAATTCCTGCTATCATGTATATTCTTATTGGTTTGCTAAGCGGTGACGCGATTGGCAAGTATATCAGAGGTTCGCTGATAATTATGATTGTATCAGCGGTGGTAGCTGTTGTTTGCAAGCGATTTTCAACGACGCTCCAAACGGAAGGCGGCTACAACGCAAGTGCGTTCATGAGAATAAAAATAGCAGAGCATCTGCGTTATCTTCCCATGGGTTATTTTAACTCAAACAGCATAGGAGAGATTTCATCTGTTACCACAAATACCATGGAGGCACTGGGAGACATTGCCGCAAGGGTAGTTATGCTGACCACTCAGGGCATTTTGGAAACCGCCATGATAGTTTTGATGATATTTTTCTGCGATATAAGAATAGGTTTAATTTCGGCGGTCGGAGTGATTGTATTCTTTTTGATTAACTCTAAAATGCAGAAAGCGGGAAAGAAAAACTCAGAGGATAAGGTTGCTTGTGACATCGAGCTTGTCAGTCAAATCATGGAGTATCTTCAGGGAATTACCGAGGTAAAATCATATAATCTGTTTGGAGAACAATCTAAAAGATTAAATGACGCAAACGATGCGTGTGCGAAAATCAACACTAAGATGGAGCTTACCTTCGTACCGTATCATTTTTTGCAGACGGCTGTAACAAAGATTACGGGTGCGGTTATCGTTGCATGCAGTGCGTACTTTTATATAAATGGCACGATGAGCGTAGTTTATGCAATCGGTATGACTATTGCGGCATTCATGCTTTACGCAAGCCTTGAGAGTGCAGGAAGCTACTCTTCGCTTTTGCACACGGTAAGCGTATGTGTCGACAAGGCAAATGCAATTCTTGAGCTTGATACAATGGACATTGACGGAAAGGACATCAAGCCAAAAGGCTATGATATTAAGCTTGATAATGTTTTCTTTTCGTATGATAAGAGAAAGATTATCGACGGAGTGTCGCTCACAATTCTGCAAAACACCACAACGGCTATAGTTGGCCCTTCAGGCGGCGGAAAATCAACGCTTTGCAATTTGATAGCAAGATTCTGGGATGTTGACTCAGGTGAAATCACCTTAGACGGAGTGAATGTCAAGGATTACAGCATGAATAGTTTAATGAACAATTTTGCTTTTGTTTTCCAGACGGTCTATTTGTTTGCCGATACTATCGAGAACAATATAAAGTTCGGACGACAGGATGCAAGCCGTGAGGAGGTTATTGAAGCGGCAAAGAAAGCGTGTTGTCATGACTTTATAAGCAAGCTGCCTGACGGATATGATACCGTGATAGGTGAGGGAGGAGCAAGCCTTTCCGGCGGAGAAAAGCAGAGAATTTCTATCGCAAGAGCCATTATGAAGGATGCGCCGATAATCATTCTTGATGAGGCAACCGCAAATGTTGACCCCGAAAATGAAAAAGACTTGATGGATGCCGTAGAGGCTTTGACCAAAGAAAAGACAATCATAATGATTGCTCACAGATTAAAGACCGTAAGGCATGCAGATCAGATTGTTGTAATAGATAAGGGAAGAATTTCACAACAGGGAACTCACGAACAACTGATGAATGAAGAAGGTATTTACAAGAGATTTATCGACTCGAGAACACAGGCTGTCGGATGGAAATTATCCCGTTAAACATATTTTAATATTCACACAAAGCGCGGCACAGCCACGGAGTAATTTCCGAAGGCTGTGCCGCTTTGGGTTTTATTTATTGCTTATTTGTATTATTGTTTTATTTTTTCTTAGCTTTGGCAATCAGTGAAGTTCCTACAATTCCGAGTGCGCTGACTGCAAGAACTGCGTACCAAATTCCCATATTGCTGTTATCGCCCGTTGCGGGAGTTGTAGCAGGTGAAGCTGAAGCTGTGACTACAGTTGTCGATTTTTCTCCGCTTGTGCCATTGCCGCCGTTTCCGCTCGGAACTTCTGTCGGTTCGGGGGTCGGTGACTGTGTCGGGGTGGGAGTCGGAGTGACAATCACAGATCTCTCGGGTGTAGCAGTGGGAGCGGCTATCGGTGTTGCCGTTGGTTCTGCCGTGGGCTCGACAGTTGGCTCGGGAGTGATTGTCGGTTCTGCTGTAGGCTCGACAGTTGGCTCGGGCGTATTTGTCGGCTCTACAGTCGGTTCGGGAGTAGCGGTTGGCTCAGGTGTAGCTTCTTTTAACTGCGGAAGCTTAAAGAATGCTACAAAACCGTTTACGCCTTCTTCTTCGTCGCTTTCATCTATGAATTCGACAGCACTTGCAGTGCCGTAGCCATCAAGCGTAATGTCCTCGGCTGTCAAATTCTCAGCGGTGTAACCGTAAAGGGACGGGAGAGTCAGGCAGAGATAATAGTCAGTGTCTTTCTCGAAAACATAATCCTCGTCATCAATTGCGTTGTCTTCGTAGTTATCAAGAGTTATCTCAGTATCTGAAATTGAGAAATGAGTGAGATAGAAATTTTCTCCCCATGCGATGCCCTCGTTATTGAGGTCATTAGTCATGGTTGTGTCTGCAACAGTTCCGTCAATTTCGTAGCCGTCAAGCGTGAAGTGAAGCGCACTTACATCTCTGTAAAGCTTGGGCAGTTTAAACATTGCGGTGTAGCCGTTGTTTCCGTTTTCAAAGAGTGTGGCGGCTGTACCGTAGCCCTCAAGAGTTATGTTTTCTGCGTTATATCTGCTGATGTCATAACCGTCATCAAGCAGGAGCTGCACTGCGAGGTAATAATCCGTAACAGGCTCGAATCTTGCGGCTTCATCAGTAATTATGTCATTATTGAAGCTGTCCTTTGTGCTGAGCACCTTTGTGACAGCCCACGAGTCGATACCGATTCCTTCGTTTTTATCTTCGTCACCCGAGACCGTCAATCCGTTTATGATGTTTGCATCAACTTTGTAGCCGTCAAGAGTGAATGAAAGAGGAATCGGCTTAGCCGTGGGCTTTTCTGTAGGCTCGACAGGCGGCTTCTCAGTAGGCTCAGGTGCTTGTGTCGGTTCTGCTGTCGGAGAAGCCGTTGGTGTGGGCGAGGCTGTCGGATCGGGAATATCGGGCGCCTCAGGCTGACCAAGCTTGATGTACAGAGTGAACAGCTGATTTACAATGTCATACGCAAATCCGCATGTACCGCCGTTAATAGTCGAACAGTTTTTCCAAGCATGAATGTCATATTCTCTTGGATACATGTTGGCAAAGGTGATTGCATAAGCGTAATAACAATCAGCCTTAAACACATCATTATTCACCGGAGCCCAGTTGCTGTCGTAGTCTCCGTTGAATGCAGAGTCCGTACGGGAATAATACCACACGATGCGTGAAACCTTCAAAGCGTCATATCTTGCGTCAAAGAGCGAATAGGTATCTTCATATGACGGCGCTTGACCTGCTATGGGTGTCTCGGCAGTAACATCAAGCTTCGGAGTGACATATTCCTCCGCTGATGAAGCTAATGGGATAATGCTCACAATAAGGCAAACGCCTAAGAGCAGACTCAGTAGTTTTTTCATAATTACTTCCTTTCACTAAAGTTAAATATTCATCTTACGGAACAATGCCGGTAACCGTTCTCGATACAACACCACCAGAAATCTCGCCGGTAGCATCTACATCAATGTTAAAATCTGCGCTTATCGTAGTTCCGGAAGCAAAAGTTTTTCCTGTATATTTAAGACAGGTTAAGGTGTACTTGGGGATGCCAAAATCATCCTGATAGTTGATGGAAATAGTCTTAGTCTTTGAGTAAGACCCTGTTGTCTTATACTTCCATACAATAGATCCTGTTATTTTTTGTAACAAGGTTGTTCGGCACTGCGCTATAATGGAAAAGTACAATTCATCAACATAGTGAATATTAGTAGTCACATTAACTGTTGCGATAGCTCGATTTCCTTGAACAGTATATGGAATTCCGCATTCTTCAAGTTCAGACTTCATCTCAAAAAGATCATCCAAACTTAAAGAAACCGGTATCTCAAATGTTTCTGAAGCTATAATACCTTGCTCTGCACTTATAGCCACATCTTCATCGGACGCCGCAAATGCCGTCATAGAAAGAGAATACAAGATTACTACCGTCAAGAACAGAGAAACAAGACTTTTTCTTATCATACTGAAAATTCCTTTTTTTGATTATTTTTGGGAAAAGTCAAGTCAAAGCAAACGCAAGACATCGGAAATCCTCCATTCTATATATCTGGGGTTTAACCCAAAACCGTACTTACACCTTAGCGACAATTGAATATCTGGCAAAATATCTGCCAGCGCTATATTCTCCTTTTTTTGGAGAACACAGCTAATATCTGTATCAAAATAGTCATCTTGAACATTCACAACTTTATTTTTATAAAAAATCCTTAAGTTGCTCTGATTTTGTACGATTAGGCTCCACTCATCAGAAATAGCTTCTATCTGAGCAGCAGATAACATAACACAATCTTTTTTCAGCGAATCGATTATCTCTCCCGGGGAAAAATCACTATAACTAATAATATTTTGTAATTGCGGTCTACTAACGCAAATAGTAATTTCTGTATCTCGAAAAAAAGTTATTGCTGCATACAAACCACAAATTTCAACAGGGCAAAAGCTATATAAGACAGTCAATGGGTGTTCAACCAAAGAATTTTTCGCAAGCGACACATCACTAAAATCTGTCCAATTTATATATTGTAGCATATCACCATTTGTTACAGCAAAAATTGAAAAATCTTTTGAACAATAATACACCGACTGAATTCCTCCTGCTTTTAATGAATTAAATAAATTTCTATCAAAAACAAGATAATTCATAGCATCTGTTTTTTTCATTATACAAGCACTTTCTCCATCTTTATACCTCCTAATGTAAATAGAGTATAGTTAATTGCCCATATTAACATTATATAGGTTTCGGGAGATAATTACAATATCAACAAAAAGATTTTGCTGTCAAAAAGATAATAGGACAAATTGACAGTTTAAAAAGATTACTTGAATTGACTGATATATATTTGTTTTGAGATAAATTTTCGCAGAATTAGTCCGTTTGAGAAAAGCTTTTTGCCTCACAAATTACCAAAATTCTATCATTTTAGCCATAAAATAGCAAGAATATACAATGATTAACACGTTTAAATTGTCTTGAATTTAGATAAAGAACGCAGTGTTTTTTGCGTTAAATTTAAATGTAAAATTCTCCGCAGTCAATTTAGCAGTCATATGCTTGGTGTAGACTGATTGAAAATCTTTTTGGAGGTATGCATAGTGGCTAAGGAGGACGCGGAGAAAATCATATTCTGCTATTGTTTATGTGCATTGGGGTATTACTCGAAAGAGATTCATAAAAAACGACTCGAAAACTATGAGCTGTTCACTAAGTGCATGCAACTTGAAATGAAGAAGAGGGGATTTGAAAACAGATTTAATGTTGGTTCTGTTGTAGCCGGTATTGTTGATTACACTTTATCGACGGCGGCAAAAATTCACCCTGGCTATATCAATGCCGACGAATTCACTCCGAGGGTGATTTATAACTCTGCATTTAGCTATATTTACCGTGTTTTGGGTGTTGAGTTAGATGACTGATAAACTCGTTTAATATTAATATCCTCCTAACGGAATATATAATATACTTTCTGAAGTATTTAACTATTTGAGTTATATCGTTTTGTTATTTGTTCGTTACGATAAAACGAATATTCACTGAATTTTCACTTTGCTCATTGAAAAAAAGCGAAAATTGAGTATAATTATGGTAGTTAAAGCATGCTATATATGGAGGAAAAAGCGATATGAATTTTGAAACAGAAAATATTGAATTTAAATCAGGATTTACTGAAGAAATATATAAAGAGGTTATTGCATTTGCAAACACGGATGGCGGCGTATTGTATATCGGTATTGATAATGACGGAAACGCTATCGGTTTGAACAATGTTGACGATGAATATACACGAATTACAAATGGAATTCGTGATGCTATTCTTCCTGATGTTACAATGTTTGTGAAATATACTATTCAGGAAAATAAAGTCGTTCGCATTACAATAAACGAAGGTACGAATAAACCATACTATCTGCGTTCGAAAGGATTGAAACCAAATGGTGTTTATGTAAGGCAAGGTACTTCCAGCGTTCAGGCTTCAAGCGAACAAATCCGTAAAATGATTAAGGACAGCGACGGTGACGATTTTGAATCAATGCGTGCTCTTGACCAGAAACTGACATTCACTTCTGCAGCTGCTGCATTTGAGACTTATGGTGTTGATTTTTCTGAAGAAAAATACTTGGCACTCGGTATGATTAATAAAAACGACGGTTTGTTTACCAATTTGGCACTGCTTATGTCGGATCAATGTCAGCATTCAATCAAAGTTGCTGTGTTCGGCGATGATGATAACACAACTTTTATGGATAACCGAGAATTTAAAGGCTCTGTATTTAAGCAAATCGATGAAGCATTTCAATATATTTTGCTTTGCAATCGCACATCGTCTGTTTTCAAAGGTCTTGAACGAATAGATAAATCTGATTATCCTGAAGCTGCTTTGCGTGAAGCAATGCTCAATTCGGTTGCTCATCGAGATTACAGTTACAGCGGAAGTATAATTATCAACATTAACGACAAGCAAATGGAATTCGTGTCTATCGGCGGACTCCTTCCCGGTTTAACAGCAGAGGATATTCGCAGCGGTATTTCTCAGCCTAGAAACAAAAATCTCGCTGAAGTGTTCCATCGTTTAAAGCTTATTGAAGCTTATGGAACCGGGATACGAAGAATTTTTAAACTGTATGAAAATTGTTCCGCCCAACCTTGCATTGAGGTAACACATAACACATTTAAGATGATTCTACCAAATATGAATGTGGCTGAGCCTTTGGAAACAAAGACCTATTTAACGCCGCAAAAACAACAAATTCTCGATTCAATTTCTAAAAATGGACAGATAACAGAAGCTGAAATTATGGAATTACTTGGTGTTAAAAGAACAAGAGCATACACAGTTGCAAAGCAAATGTGCGATGAAAAGTTGATTGTAGCTGTTGGCAGAGGTGCAAATAAAAAATACATAGCACAGGACTGAATTCACTGTATAAGAGCCAAAAACAACTAAGGAACGAGACAAATAAAATACTTTCTTCGCCAGAATTACAGCAAATCCCGAGTGGTAGTTATTACCGCTCGGGATTTTTGATGTTTGCGCAAAAAGAAAAGCTTCCAAAATAAATTCGGAAGCTTTGGTGATCCATCCGGGATTCGAACCCGTAGGGAGCGAACACGGAAGAACACCAAACTTAATAATAAGCTTTCTTGTTTGGCTATTTTACATTTGACATTTATTCCGTTTTCGGATTTTCCTGTGTGTGAATACATTTTACACACGAAAGGAAAACACCAAAATGGCAAAAAAGAAAAATCCCACGATTGCAGAATTGCTACCTAAATTCTTAGAGGAACGAAACGGTTTGACAAGCTTCTCTGATTACGACAGAACGGAGCAAAATTGTAAAAACTGGATACTTCCTTATTTAGGTAAAATCAAAGTCAAAGACCTGTGTGACGGTGATGTGCAGCATATGCTCAACACTGCTTGCAGAATGGGGCGAAAAAAGAAAACGATTATGGGTATTAAGGGAACGCTTAGCCTGTTCCTCAAGTATTGTAGGCGGTACAAGCTTACTGCTTACAGGTTTGATGATGTAGAAATTCCCCGAAGTGCGAAAACACAAGGGAAAACGATACTTAATCAAGCCGATATTCAGAAGTTGTTTCTGAGCGATAAAACGCTCTACAAAAATAGAGAGATTAAAGACCCATACATTCACTATTACAGGTTGATGATTTTGACAGGCTGCCGACCGAGCGAATTGTTAGGCTTGCAGTTTAGAGATGTTGATTTTAGCAAGCGTTGTATCAGAATTAAGCGTGCGATTAACATTCACGGCGAAATAACACAAGGCAAAAATAAAAATGCATTACGAACCGTACCGCTTTGTGATTTGGCTGTGACAGAGTTACAGGCACAAATTAATCAAGCTGAAAAAGTGGAACCAGTTCCGCTTTCGGATTACATCTTTGCGACAGACGAAAAAATAATATTGGCTTATTGGCGAAGATATCTTGATTACAACAAAATGACAAAAATCACATTGTATGAGCTGAGACATACATTCGTGTCGATTGCTAAGTCTCTGCCCGAGGGAGAGATTAAAAGCCTTGTCGGACATTCGCAGAATATGGATACCTACGGTGTTTATTCTCACGCTTTCGAGGGTGATTTTGATAAGGTGTCAAATGACATTCAGATTTGTTTTGATAACATTCTCAATTTTCGCTTGTGAATGTTGCTTATTGTAGCAAGCGAAAAATATCTAAGTTCACTTTCACTTCATAAAATTT
>CAVBOS010000072.1:0-9406 GCA_963597005.1 Lachnospiraceae bacterium | reverse complement strand
CCCATGGACCACAATTACACTCCGAATTTTGCCGACTATATCACTGTTTCTTCCGATTTTTACAGATATAGATTTTCTTCACGCTTCAGAATGCCGCCGACTCACTGCCTGACAACAGGTTTGCCGAGAAACGACTTCATGTTTGCAGGCAAGGACAGAATGTGTCTTGATAATCTTCCTAAGGTCAAGGCAAACCCAAACTGCAAGACGGTCATTTGGATGCCTACTTATCACGCCGACGAGAGCACGGGGGACAAGGACGGAAAGTTTTATTCGCTCGGTATTCCCGTTGTTGAGAAAGAAGAACTCAGTGAGCTTAACGAGAACCTCAAGAAAAACAACATTGTTCTTCTTATCAAGCTTCATCCGCATCTTCTCGGTCACGGAGCAATCTACGAGGTGGATTACAGCAATATTCAGGTTTTCGGCGACAGCGATCTTCCGCCTGAATGCTCACTCTATCATCTTATCGGCGGAGTCGATGCAATGCTGACGGATTATTCCTCCGTTTTCACGGATTTCATGCTTCTTGACCGTCCGATAGCGTTTATTTATGACGATTTCGAGGAATACAGCAAGAAGCCCGGCTTTGCGTTCGAGAATGTCAAGCTTCTCATGCCGGGAGTGCACATAGGAAAGACAAACGAGCTTTACTCTTGGCTTGACGATATTGCAAACGGTATCGACAAGGGAGAGGACGAGAGAAGAACGCTTAATAAATTCATCAATTTCCATAACGATAACAAAAACAGCCTGAGAGTTCTTGAGAAAACAGGACTTTTGGACAGCGAAAAGTAAGAGGAGCGAAAAATGTCAAAAGCACCAAAAGCAGTTGTAATAGGCAGAGTTTCAACCTCGCTTCTCGGTATGACGAGGGCAATCGGTGAAGTCGGCTATGACGTTATATCGGTCAAAACCGTACAGAAGCTGCCAAAGCCGATTTCATGGCAGAGAATTGCTCCGCAGTTTAGAAGTAAATATGTCATTGATTACACCTTTATCAGCGAGAAGGACAGAGAGTCGCTCATAGAATTTCTCAAAAAGAGATGTAAATCAAAGGGAGAGAAAACGCTCATTCTTCCAACGGACGATTTTTCGGCAGAGACGATAGATTTGTACTATAACGAACTTAAGGAAGATTTCCTTATGCCGAATGTGCAGAATAAGCAGGGCGGTGTTGTACGCCTTATGGACAAGGGCTACCAGAAACAGCTTGCCGAAAAGGTGGGACTTAATGTCACAAAATGCCGCACGATTACAATCGAGGACGGAAAATTCACTTTGCCAGACGATATCGAATATCCTGTGTTCGTCAAGCCGGCAACTCCCATTCCCAAGAGAAAAAGCTTTATGGGAAAATGCAATTCGATTGAAGACCTGAAAAAATATGTCAGCGGTGCGGCTAAGCTTGCGGACTGCGATATGCTTGCAGAAGAATATCTCGAGATTGACGAGGAGCTTTGCTTCAACGGCTTCTCCGATTCCGTTCACGCTCAGATTCCCGGTATGTATGAGATGGCTGTCGGCGGAACGGGTTCTCACTCGGGCGTCACCGTTGTCGGCAGACTTGTACCGTTCTCAAAGTACGAGGAATATAAGGACGCTTTCACCCGTTTTGTCGAGAGCCTTAATTTCACGGGCATTTTCGATATTGACGTGATTAAATCGGGAGGAAAGCTATATTTTAACGAACTGAATTTAAGACAGGGCGCTTCGGGCTATGCGTTTTTGCTCGGCGGAGCAAACTTTGCCAAAATGCTGAGTGATGTGCTTCATGAAAATTATGAGTATGAGCCTATCGAGATTAAGTCTGTCGAAGTTGTAAACGAGAGAATAGCACTTGATGAATTTTCTCACGGTTCAATTTCTTGGGATGAATACAGAAAGCTTGTCGACAAGACACAGTACGGCTTTATGAAGTGCGAGAGCGACAAAAAGCCACAGAAATATTTTGCTCTTGAAGAAAAAAGAGCAAAGATGAAGGCGAAAAAATGAGCAAGGATAATATCAGAGTAATACTTCTCGGAAGAAATTACCTCACTTCAATCAGTACGGCACGCTCACTCGGAAAAAGCGGATATACTGTTGATTTGATATATGCTCCCATAAGACAGGACACCGAGATAGTAAAGGCTTGCAAATATATAGACAAGGTTTATGATATTCCGTCAAAAAAAGACGAGGATATCATAAATGTAGTAAAGACGGAGTACACGGATAAATCAAAGACTTACGTACTTTATCCGACAGACGACCACGGAATTTACATTGCAGACAGCTTAAGAAGCGAGCTGGGGGATAACTTTGTCATGCCGTTTATGAAGGGCGAAGACGAAGAACACCAGCTTGAACATTTCATGAGAAAGGATGTACAGCTCTCGATTGCGGAAAAATGCGGTTTTCCGAGCGTCAAAAGCTGTATCATCGATTTGGCTGACGAGAACATGAGCATTCCCGATGATGTGAGTTATCCGGTTTTTCTAAAGCCCGTTATTTCCGCTCATGCGGGAAAGTCGGACATAGGAAAATGTGCCGACAGAAACGAACTTGAAAAGAGAATTGCGGCAACAAAAAGCAAACAAAGACTCACAAAATTTATGCTTCAGGAGTTTATTCACATAGATTCCGAGATAGTAATGAACGGCGTGAGTGACGGGGAAAAGGCTTTCATTCCTGCGGTTATCAAAAAGGAACAGGTTGCACTTTTTAACAGAGGCGTTACCCTAAAGGGCAGACTTGTGTCGACAGACGAAATCGGAGGTCTTCTCGAAAAAATCGAGAAATATATGTCCGAGCTTCACTATGTCGGAATGTTTGATTTGGAGCTTCTTGTTTCGGGCGATAAGGTCTATTTCGGAGAAATTAATCTAAGATGCGGCGGCCCGAGTTATATCTACACTCTTTGCGGAGGAAATTTGCCGTCGATAGCGGTTGATGTTCTCTTAGGCGGAGCTTTGCCGAGCGAGAACAAAATCAGCCTAAACAAAAGCTTCGTTAA
The DNA here is from genome assembly GCA_963597005.1 of Lachnospiraceae bacterium. Taxonomy (GTDB): domain Bacteria; phylum Bacillota; class Clostridia; order Oscillospirales; family Acutalibacteraceae; genus SIG603. The sequence goes on along the minus strand of CAVBOS010000072.1, from coordinate 6,408 downwards.
CGACAAGGTTATTTGGGAGGACTATCTTCACGGTTTCATCGGCAAAAAGGAGCTCAAAAGGCTGATAGAAAGCTCGGATTTTTGCCTTACGGACGACAGCGAGGACTTGGGTCCCAGAAAGGTTTTTGACAAGCGCATGAAGGTGCGTGACGTTAAAAAACACATAAAGAAAATTATAGGAAAGAAATAATATGGCTGATAAGAAAAGCATTGATATTAAAGCGGTTTCTCCCGATGAGCACTTTGACGAGATAAGAGATGTCATGCTTAAGGCTCATGCCGCAAGCGGACTTGTTTTTAAGAATGATGAAATGACCCGTGAGGATTATTTTTCGAGACTTAAAGACGGCGGAGCGGTTTTTTGTGCTTTTGACGGCGAGAAGATTGTCGGCACGATGATGATATGCGTCGAAAAGTCAAGCAAGTGGTATTCGGACAGCAAACCGTCTGCGGTAAGATTTATTGCCGTTCTGCCCGATTATGAGGGAAACGGGATTGCAAGCAGACTTGTCACCGCTTGTGAAAAATGGGCAGAGGAAAACGGAATAAAAACAATTTTCTGGACTACATCCTCAAAGAACAACGCCGCCATGGCTACCGCACAGAAGAATGGCTTTTTAAAGGTCGATTATATCAAATTTAAGGGATATGATTATCCAAGTGTTAGAATGGTAAAATGGAGAGAGGGTTCCAAATCAAAGGAGCTTAAGGCGAAGGTTTATTTTAAGCTTAAAGAGAAAAAGCAGAAGTAAGCAAAATGCGGTTTGCTTTATGAAATTTCAAAATAAAATCGGCGGTTTTGTGAGGGGATATGCCGATTTTTCAGGAAAGGCAAAAGAATGAAGAAGATAAACGCAAAGGCGTTAAGAAAAGAAAACTCACGACTGACGAACACGATTTTTAACTTCACGAGCAGTATAGGCGGTCAGCTAATTACGATTATCATGCAGTTTGCCGTGAGAACCGTATTTATTAAGACACTCGGCAAGTCCTATCTCGGAATAAACGGACTTTTCTCGAATGTTCTTACCATGCTGTCGCTCGCCGAGCTGGGAGTCGGAAGCGCAATACTTTATAAGCTTTATAAACCGATAGCGGAGGATGACCACAAGAGAATTGCCGTCCTCATGAAGTTCTACAAGACGGTTTACAGATATATCGGTATTGCGGTTGCGATTATCGGCTTGTGCCTGATACCGTTTTTGCCGTACATCATCAAGGACGGAGGAAAGCTTGAAAGTCTGGGCATAAATATGTCCTTCCTTTTCTGCCTCTATCTTTTCAAGAATGTTTCGTCTTATCTGTTCTTTGCCTACAAAACGGCAATCGTTAAGGCTAACCAGAAGGAATATCTGCTCAATATTATCAACTATTTCTTTACGGTTGGAATTTCACTCGTGCAGATTGCGGCACTTCTGATTTATCCCAACTTCACACTCTATGTGTTCTTCATGATAGCTGAGGTTATTTTGCAGAACCTTGTGGGCGGAGTTCTTTCCGACAAGATGTATCCGTACATCAAAAATGCGGGTGATGATAAATTAAGCCGTGAGGAAGCGGTCGGAATCTTCAAGGACTGCGGAGCACTTTTCCTTTACAAAATTAACGGCGTTGTACTAAATGCTACCGACAACATAGTAATTTCTATGTTCCTCGGTATTGATTATGTCGGACTTTACTCCAACTACTACATTTTCTACACGACAATCCGCACGCTTTTCAGTAAGATATTTAACTCCGTTTCTCACAGCATAGGAAATCTTCATGCTTCCAATCAGGGTGAACACGAGTACGAGATATTCAAGTCGATAAACCTTATCACGGCAATACTCGGAGCGACTGCGGGTGTCGGAGTATTTGTCTGCGGTGATGAGCTCGTCAATGTTTGGATAGGCGACCAGTGGCTCATCTCTCAGCCTTTTGCTCTTTTGATGGGTTTTCAGATTTTCACCTATGCTTACAGGCTGATCTTATCTAAGTTCCGTACGACAATGGGACTTTTCCAGCAGGCTAAGTTTAGACCCGTTGCCGGAATGATTATCAACATCGTTGTTTCTGTCGCACTTGTAAACAGCTTGGGAATAGACGGTGTTCTTATCGGTACGATAATTGCGGACTGGACAACGCTCATGTGGTTTGATCCCGTTATTGTTTATAAATACGGCTTCAAGGGTAAATACAAGGTTTCCGAGTATTTCACAAAGCTTGCGTTTAATGTTTTCGTTACGGCGGCTGTCGGAGCAATTGACTATTTCATCTGTCAGAATCTCTTCACGGGATGGGGCTGGATAAGCGTGATTATCCATGTGATTATTTGTGCGATAACTGTTCCCACTGCTCTTATTTTGTGCTACATCAAGTCCGTAGAGGGAAAGTATCTGCTCAAAGTCGGCGGCAGATATGTCAAAAAAATTAAAAAGGCATTCAAAAAGTAATATGGAATTTTTAAGAAATAAATCGATACTGATAACGGGTGCAACCGGTATGGTCGGCTCACGAATTGTGAGGAAAGTGCTCGAATCAAATGATAAAAAAGGTCTTAACGCAGTCGTAATTGCAGTTTACCGCAATGAAGATAAGAAAAATTCGGTTTTCTCCGACTGCCTTGACCGCAGTGATATAAAGTGGCTTTGTGCCGATGTCACTAAGCCGATTGAATACGGCGAAAGCGTTGACTATATAGTTCACACAGCCGCCGTTACGGGCGGAAGCCGCCAGCATATTGATTTCCCTATGAGGACAATCTCGACTGCAATCGACAGCACGGTTAATTTGCTGGAGCTTGCGAAAGAGAAAAAATCGCTCGGTTTTGTTTTCACTTCCTCGCTTGAAATATACGGCAAGACGGATTATTCCATGCCGTCCATAAAGGAGACAGACGGCGGCTACATTGACCCCATGGCGGTGCGATCGAGCTACTCCGAGAGCAAGCGTATGTGCGAGAATATTTGTGCGGCTTATGCAAAGCAGTTCGGTGTGCCTGCAAAGGTTGTAAGGCTTACTGCAAGCTACGGCGGCGGAGCATACTACGGTGACAAGAGAGTATTGTGCGAGTTTGCAAGATGCGTCATAGAGAAAAAGGACATAGTACTTAAATCTTTAGGGGACACCGTACGAAATTACTGCGATACGCTCGATGCCGCAGAAGCAATTTTAACGGTGCTCGAAAAGGGCGAAAGCGGCGAAGCCTATAATGTCGCGAATATGGCGACGGATTTATCTATTAAAGAGCTTGCCGAGAGATTTATCGCACTTTATCCCGAATCGGGAATTTCACTTAAATTTGATATTCCCGAGGACATCACAAAGCTTGGCTACAACGGCACGGTTAAGATAAGACTTGACACCGAAAAGCTTGAAAAGCTCGGCTGGAAGCCAAAATTCTGTGCAGACGATATGATAAGACATCTTGTTTCTGCTATGAGAGAAAGTCTCGAAAGGAGCGAAAATAATGGCTAAGAAATATAAAATCGGCTACACGGTCGGTACATTTGATATGTTCCACATAGGACATCTGAATCTTTTTAAACAGGCTAAGGAATACTGCGATTATCTGATAGTCGGCGTTCACTCCGACGAGTGGGTTATGCACTGCAAGAACCGCTCCACCGTAATACCTTATGAGGACAGAGCCGAAATTGTCGGTGCGATACGCTATGTCGATGAAGTCGTTAAGAATGAGTCGAGAAGCAAGCTTGAGGCACTCGAGAAATACCACTTTGATGTTGCTTTCATCGGAGACGACTGGAAAGGAACCGAGGTCTGGAATAAGATTGAGGCTGAGCTTAAGGAGCACGGCTGTGACACGATCTATGTGCCGTACACAAAAGGAATTTCCACTACTCAGATAAGACAGAAGCTTGGAGACAACTCCGAGAAAAAAGAGAAGAAAGACTGATTTCTTCCGACGGAGGCTTTATGCACAATATTAAACTACTCGACTGCACTTTGCGTGACGGCGGATATATTAACAACTGGCATTTCGGCGAGGATGCAACAAAAGCAATACTCGAAAAGCTTGTCGTGAGCAAAACCGATGTCATAGAGTGCGGTTATATCTCAAAAATAAAGGGCGGAAAAAAAGGCGAAACTCAGTTCGGCTGTATTGAAGATATGATGAGTCTGCTTCCCGAAAAGCTACCGCATCAGCAGTATGCCGTTATGGTTAATTTGGGAGAATTTCCGATTGAAGAATTTCCCGACGCCGACAAAGAAAATCCGCTCATAATAAGAGTTTGCTTCAAGAAGAAAGAACTTGATGAGGGACTTGAGCTTTGCAGACAGCTGAAAGAAAAGGGCTACGGCGTTTACGTTCAGGCTATGGCTTCTTTAAACTACAGCGATACCGAGTTTATCGAGCTTATCAAAAAGGCTAACGAGACAAAGCCTGACAGCTTTTATATCGTGGACAGCTTCGGCGCAATGGAGCTTCCTGACCTCAAGAGATTCATAAGCCTGTCAGACCACAATTTAAGTCCTGAGATAACTCTTGGTTACCACTCGCATAATAATTTACAGCAGGCTTACGGCAATGCAAAATATTTTGTCGAACAGAATTTGCAGAGAGATATAGTTATCGACGCAAGCGTTTACGGTATGGGCAGAGGTGCGGGAAACCTAAACATAGAGCTTTTTGCGGCTTTTCTCAACAGAGAATACGGCAAGTGGTATAACATAGACCCAATGCTCGATATTATGGACGATTACCTCAAGCCGATTTTCTCCGAAAATTTCTGGGGATATTCGCTTCCGTTCTATCTTTCCGCACAGTATAACTGCCATCCGAACTACGCAAATTATTTTGCCGAGAAAAATACTCTCAGCAATAAATCAATGAAAGAGCTGCTTTCTTCGCTTCCTGAGGATGTTAAACTCAGCTACTCCAAAGAGACTGCCGAGAAATATTACACGGAGTTTCAAGAGAGATTTATCGATGACAAGGCTTGCGTGGGCTCTCTTAAAAGTGAATTTGTCGGCAGAGAAATTCTTGTTCTCGCTCCCGGAAAATCACTTGTCGAGAAAAAATCTGACATAGATGAATTTATCCGTGAGAAAAATCCGCTTGTTATTGCTGTGAATGTTGTTCCCGAATTTTTCGACTGCGATTTTCTCATTTGCACGAACGAGAAACGACTTAACCGCTATGATAAGTCCCTGAAAACCAAGCTGATTATTACGTCGAATATATCGGACAGACCGTCAGGCGCCGCAGTTATCAACTATTCGTCTTATCTTGCCAAGGGGGATTTGATTTCAGATAACCCAACTCTCATGCTCATAAATCTGCTTATCAGCATGGGAATCAAGAGAATAAGTATTGCTGGCTTTGACGGCTACAAGGCAGACCCCAAAGAGAACTATTTCGGAAAGAATATGTCCATGGGCTCGAGTCTTCAGAGCAAGCTTGCCAAAAACAAGCTGATTCGTGAATTTGTTGCCGAGGCGGAGCAAAAGACGGACATTGAATTTTTGACAGACAGCTTATATATGAGCGGCGTCGACTTTGTATGATTAAAAAAGAAAGAAAAAATCGGCTTATAAATTTTGCCGTAAGCTTCGCTTCCGTATTTTCTCTTGGCTTGATTATTGCCAAATTTGCTGATATAAATGTCACGACAGACGAAAGACAGCTGAAAATGCTGTTGTCCGGTGAGATACCGTCATCAAATTTTATTGCCCTGATATCAAGCCCCATGGCATTCTTAATCAGATGCCTGTATAAGCTCTTTCCACGGCTCGAAATTTACTATATTTTGATTTACGGTGCGATTCTGCTCGCTTTTGCACTTATCGTTTATGCGATATGTGACCGATTGGAGCGACAATCTCTTAAAGTGCGGGCGATCGGCTTTGCGTTTTCATTTGTGCTGTCTCTATTCTGTCTGCTTGAATTCCTTCTTCAGATAAGATACACTTATGCCGCAATAATTCTTGCGGTTTCTGTGTTCGTCGTTATCCTCGTTAAAGAGAATATAAGCATTTTTGATACAGTCCTTGTGGCTGTTGTCTGTGCCTTTTCGGCGGGATTTCGATTTGTTGCTTTTGTGATGGTCTTGCCGTTTATTTTGATTGCGGTATTATACAGACTTCTGAAAAGCAAGAGTGGCAAGAAACCGAAAAAGAGGCTGATTGCTCTTATGTGTGCGGTCATCGTGGCGGCTTTCTGTTTAAATGCCGCTAATGTATATTTGTACAGCCAAAGCAATGAAAAGGATTTGCTCACGGTCGATAAGCTCAGAAGCGGACTTCAGGACTATCAAATTTTACCAAGCTACGAGAAATGTGCGAAGGCTTATGACGAAATAGGAATAAGCTCGGTACAGGTAAAGCTTATAAGACACGCATTATGGGGAATTGCCGATATCACCGATGAGGGAACGCTTCAAAAGCTTACGAAAATTCGTGATG
>CAVBOS010000071.1:0-9417 GCA_963597005.1 Lachnospiraceae bacterium | reverse complement strand
GACTTCCTCGCCGTTTACTGTTACCTTGCCGTCCTTATCGACTACAAATTCTATAGCATTTGCTACGTCATAACCTGTCGGTGCGGACTTCTCTGTCAGTGTGTATGTTCCGAACTTCGGTACTCTTACTGTGTGAGTTTCGTTTGTACTTGTCCAAGTATCGACTGTGTTACCCTCTGCGTCTGTTACCGTGAGTTCTGCTCCTTCGAGCTCCTCGCCGCCTACGTCCGTCTTGCTGATAACTACGTCTCTCTTGGTGTAAGCATCGGTCATTACAACCTTATCGACTCCATATCCGCCGATATAAATATCGCCGTCTTCGTCAACCTTGAAGACAATGTCTTGTGCAGTGTTGTAGCCTGTTGGTGCTGAATCCTCATGGAGCGTATAGGTGCCCATTGTTACGGTAACAATATGATTGTTTCCGTCACTTGTCCAAGAATCAACAACATTATTATTGGCATCTTTCAGAGTGAGCTTTGCTCCCTCAATATTATATCCACCGACATCCTGCTTGCTGATTTCAATCTCACGCTCGGTAAGGACATCAGTCACCACTATACTGTCAACATTCTCACCGTCAACAGTTACTTTTCCTTCTGAGTCAACTGAGAAAGTGATATTTTCTGCTACATCGTAGCCGGCAGGAGCCTCCAACTCGCTAAGAGTGAATGTACCTTCGGTAACACTTACGGTATGCGGTTTACCATTGCTTGTCCAAATATCGACGGTTTTGCCGTTCTCATCATCAATCTGGAATACAGCATCCTCAAGCTCTTCGCCGTTAACATCCTGCTTGCTTACAGTAAATTCATATGTCTTAGCGTAATTGTTGTTAAATGTAACCTCTGCTTCATCGTTTTTATCCAAAACAAATTTTTCAGAGTCAATTCCGTCTGTCTCGGCGTCGTCGTTTACACAGTTTGTGGAACTCATGTATTTCCAGCCGCCTATTTCGCCGTCAGTGCGAGTTTCACGGACTATGTATTCACCGGGTTCAACCTCTAAGGAATATGCCCAGACAATCTGTCCTTTTACATTGCTCTTTAATGTGCAATCGCTGAGTTTAACGGTAGCAACTAATTTCTCGACGCTCTTATTTCCAATGCTTGAGCTATCCGAAACTTCTGAGCTCTCATCATAGTCATCATCGTTGTTATAATAATCTACATCAGAATAAGGATCGTCGTCATCATCGTCGCCGCCGTCTTCATCATCAGAATCTTCGGAAACATCTGAGCTTTCGGAAGAGCTGTCGGAGCCGCCCTCCTCTATCTTGTAAACATTAAACGAAATGTCATTTTCGAAGTCTGTCTTCGGAAGGTCATAGCCTGAGTTATTTATATCCGTAACTAACTTATAAAGAGTGATAACTGCCTTTCCGTCCTCGCCCTGTGCATTGTAGAAATTCAAAGGAGAGTCTTCTCTTGTTGTGACTGTTACGGTCTTAACGGGGTTGTTTCCGAGCACATATCCATTCGGTGCCTTTGTCTCTGTTACGGTGTAGGTTCCTTCAGGTAAAACGATATCGAATTTACCGTCAGAGCCCGTTGTAACCTTCACGTAAACAGACTTGGCTTCTTCGGAATTACTCTCATTCTTTGAGCCGTCTATCAAGTACTCTGCGCCCTCAAGCGACTCGCCTGTAACCTTATTGTACTTGGTGATTGTGAGCATTCCGTAGCCGTCAGGCAGATTGGTCCAACCTTTGTTGTAGTTTGCCTCATGATCCTTTTCGTCATCCGTTTCCCATTCGGACGGATTGGAAGCAATACTAAAGTCGACCGAGTTCGAATACTTTCCGCTCTCCAAGACGAAGGTTGTGAGAACTATGCGGTATGCCTTTTCCTTGAACGGATTTTCTCCCGTGAACTTAATGGCAACCTGTCCTTCGTCTACAGAGACATTATATTCTGTAATTTCTGCGCCCTGTGTGAGCTTGTTGTTTACATAGTTTAAAGAATAAACCTTAACGCTCTTGTAGTTAAGACCGTTCTGAAGCTTATCGTAAATTGTGTTGTACTCAGACAAATCGGCAAGGTTCTTGTTTACATCGATAGTCCAATCGATTGTACGCGAACCGTCCTCGTTGAGCTTACCGCTCTTTTCAAGGACATTTGTACCGACCTTTGTAGAAGATGTTACGGTTACTCCGCCTGATGGACACTCGTTTGCAGTAAGCTTTGCGGTGTTTGTAACGTTAAATGTCTTGTTGGTCTTGACAGCGTCTTTGTTCTTGAGGCTTGTTGTGAAGTCTACCGTGAACATTGCACCGCTTCCCGTGGAATCAGCCTCTGCATAGGGAAGATTTATCGTCATGGTTTCCTTGCCGCTTGCGTCCTCAGTAACATTCACGGTGTAACCCTCAGTTACAACAGTACCGTTCTTCTTGAGAACAACGGAATCCTTATCAAAACTCCAGTTAGCGTCAGGAAGAGTATCTGTGATAACAGCATCCGTGAGCTTCTGGCGGTTCTGGTTTGCACTTATAGTCCAAGAAATTTTCTTTGTGTTATAGTCATATCCGCCTGTTGACTTAACGAGCATTTGAGAATTACAGGTAACCGTGCTTCTTACGCTTGCCTTGTACTCGATATAATCGGATTCAACCTCAATATCATTGTTAACCCTGAAGTTGCCAATGTTGCTACCCCAAACAGCCTGGTCGTCCTCACTGAACTTAGACTTATATTTGACGACAATAACATCATCTGACTGGTTTTCCTCACCGACATTAACGGTTATATTGAAGCCTTTGCCGTTCTCGTTGATATTCACGGCAAGACCTGCTGCTCTTCCCGCATCGGTTATCTGACCGTTTGCAAGATAGGTAATAGGAGTTCCGTTCTTCGGCTGATAGATGATGCTCATCGAACCGTCAACATAAGTATGAGTTACCGCTTTCGAGGATTTGTAGCTCTTGCCGTAGTAGACAACCTGCCAAAGGGTATCCTTAATTGTGAAAGTGCCGTGGTTCTCGCCGAGTGTCTTAATGTTGGCAGTCCAATCGATAGTGTGGTCGTATCTGTTGTACTTACCGTTCTTTGAGAGATAAATAGAACCGGGGTTAACGTTGCAGTCCTTACTTACCATTATGCCGATTCCGTCACCGGAAAATTCGACATGGTTCGTAATACTGGATCCTATGTCGCTCTTTTTGACTCCGTCCTTGACCTTCACATAATAGGTAATAATCTGCTTGCCTGTCGTGGTGTCGTCAAGGTGAAATGTAACCCTATCATTACCCGTAGTTGTTCCTGTAGGGGTAACCTCATAGCCATCGCTTGCATTTGCGAGATCTTTATCGTAACTTTTGCTTCCGTCAGAATTATAAACCTCAATGTGAACAGGATGATTTTCGTCTACCACAAGCTCGAAGTACTCGGGAAGCTTATCGTAAACAGTCGGGTTCTTTCTTAGCATGCTGTTCTGAGCGGTTATAGTCCACTGAATGTACTTACCGCTCATAGCCTTACCCGCCTTGTCGATTGTTGCGACTGCAATATCCGTCTTAGCGTCGGCGTCAGCTGTAGGTGAGCCGTCACCGTAATCGGTGTACTTAATCTCGGGAAGTCTTGTTTCCTCGTTCTTTGTCCATATAGGAGCGTTTGCGACAGCTGTCGCATTGTTCTTAATTGTTACCTTACCCGTCTTGGAATCGGGCTTGAAATTACTCGAAGTCGGGTCATAGTAAGTCTTGTAGGTGAGTTCGAGGGTAGTGCCGCTTTGAATCTTCACGCCCTCTGCGCTCTCCCAGACAAAGCTCTTCTTGTCAGAAGAAAGCGTGACCGTACCCTCTATTTCTTCGCCACCCTTAATTTTAGCGGTAACGGTGAAGTCATCAGGAATAATGATGTTCTTGTCACTTATATCATCGGTAATTTTGATTCCCGTGACATAGTTGTCATCGCCGAAGCCCGTGACTGTCGGTGTGGCGTCGAGAGTCCATGTGATGGAGTCATCGGAAAAATCAGCCTCACTTGCCGACTTCACGAGACTTAACGAAGATTCGCCCTCAGGGAGTTCAAAGTCGATTTCGTCTGTCTCGTACTTTGTCTTATCATTAACTTCGATATCAATCTTGTTGTGCTTTTTGTCATCGATGGCATCCTTGTTGATTTGTGCCGTAAATACAAATCCGCCCGAAACCTCGGATGTGTACAGTCCGCCGTAACCGTATTTAACAGCGTCCTCCGTAAAGGAAATACTGCATTCTATTGTACCGGAACCGTCATTAAATTTGACATAACCGACTGTCTGTCCCTCAAGCTTGCCGCCCTGAGCGATAATTTCGACTGTAACATCCTTTTTAAGAAGAAGCGGTGCTTTTATCGTGAAAGGATATTCCTTATTTGCCTCAACAATCTGTCCCTTGGGGATAGTGTAGTTGAGCAAAACAGCAACGTTTGCCGTTCTCTTTACGTTCGAGCTGAACGGAACTATCTTTCCGTCCACATAACCCGCACCGACTTCAACCTTGGTGAAAAAGTCCTTGAAGCCGTCGATATCAACGGGAACGGCAGTCGGCACAGGTGTAGCCGTAGCCTCAGGAGTAGCCGATGCCTCGGGTGTTGCCGTTGCTTCAGGAGTAGCTGATGCCTCCGGTGTAGCCGATGCTTCAGGAGTAGCTGATGCCTCGGGTGTTGCCGTAGCCTCAGGTGACGGAGACGCATTATTTTCGTTTGCATCCTCTCCCGAATCGACATACGGTGAAGGTGTTATTACATCATCAATCACGTCATCCGCCTGACTGCTCTCGCTCACTTCACTCGCTGTGCTTGTTTCGTCGGCAGGAGTATAGTCCTCCGCCAAAACGGTATAGCAAGGAGTGGAAACACCGAGCATCACAGCAAGCATAACGCTTACGATTTTTGATGCAAATTTCGTTTTTTTCATTCTTTTCCCTCCATTTCAAGAGTTCTGTCCACTTTCAAATACCATGTCCATTTCTTTGTTTTCTCACCTCAAAACAGAGAAAAAGCAAAGGTACAGAAATAACTAAAAATAGGCTATGAAAAGCCACTATTATTATACAACTTATTGAATTCAAAATAAAGTCGCTTTTTATGACGAATACGTGCACTTTAGCAAACGCTAATTGTGCTACCTTTACAAACTTTGCAGTGTATTTGCATTTTTCAGACAAAACAAGCCCTTTCACATATCTTTTTTATTATACTTTGTCGAAAAACAAAAACATAAACCTCGAAAGCTTTATTGTGCTTCACCATATTGTTTTGTCAATTTCAGCACTATTTCTGTAGCTTTTCGGCGTTATACCATATTTTTCTTTAAATCTCGCCGTGAAATGGCTCTGAGAAGAAAAGCACAGAAGATAACTTATCTCGCCCAGCTCCATATCGGTTGTTTTCAAAAGGAAACACGCTTCTTTGAGCTTCTCGTTAATTATGAATTCAGGCACAGACATTCCCGTTTCCTTTTTAAATTTAATCCCGAGAGTTTTTCTGTTCATTCTTGCGACAACATCAAGGTCGGCTACATTCACCTTCTCGTAAATATGCCCGTAAATATACTTTATGCACAGAGAAACCTCCAACGAATATTCCTGCCTGCCGTGTATTTCCCTTATCCTTCCGCAAAAATCCAAGCCCGCCGCCCTCATAATCGACTGCACGGTCGAGACAGAAGAGAGCTCGTCCATCTCCTGACAATACCTATCGCTAAGATTAAAAGCAAGCTGCGGGTCAAGCCCTCCCTCAATCGCCGCATTCGTGAATGCATTAATGACAATAACCGCACGGTACTTCTGCTGACGAACAGGGTCGAGGCTTATCTGCCCCAGTCCCTTATCTATTCTCGAATCAAAATGCTGAGCAAAGCTGAGTTCATCACCGTTAATTATTGCGTTTTTCAGCTGTCTTTCCAAATAAAGCGACTGATTATAAAACCGCACATCACTTTGAGCATTCATCTGCTCTGCACGCCTAAGCTCTATGTCATCCTGCTTTTCATCTTCCATGTTTGGTCGGTGGCGATAGATTTTCACTTCATCGAAGCTCCCGCCGTTATAAGCTGTCTTGATGAGTCCCGCAAAGCTTTTGGCATGTCCAACCGTCTGCACAAGTGTGTGTGCGATTAGATTCACAAGACGGGAGGATTCCTTTTTCACGGCGAACTGCCGAACGTAGTTAAACGGCATGGGAGAGGGCTTTTGCGTGGCAAGCGGAATCGTCACAACAAATTTGTCTTCATCAAGCGGGATGATTATCAGGTAGTAATAGTCCGTGACAAATTCGAGCATTATATCTCTGCCTAAATTATGTCTTTTTATTTCAACCTCAACGTAGTCGAAAAAATAAGAATGCACTAGTCCCATAAGGTCATTCGGAAACGAGCAAATCACTCCGCCGTTTCTTTTCGCCACCCAAAAAGGTATATCCCCCAGCATGTATATATCGTTCCAATGATGCAAAACGGTTTTCGGTATGAATTTTTCGGCTCTCTTGATATTTGTGTTTGAAACATCATAGCTTGTATTCATTTTAATTCCCCACGACAAATATTAATATTTAATTAAATTATATCAGACTTTTTTCGTAAAAAAAGATGAAAAATTCCAATATATGATAAAAAAGTCTATATTATGATATTTTATTATTGTGCTCCATGCTATTATCAGCTCGTAAAAAGCAATTGAAACAAATCAAAAGTTCAAACATATTGTAAGGAGGATTTTATCATGGCAAAATCAAAAATCTACGCTCAGCTCTACACCATTCTCAGAACAAATCAGGCAAGAAGCCTCGAGGCTCTCAAGCAGATAGCAGAGATCGGCTATGCGGGAGTTGAGCTTATGGGCACAAACACTTGCGGACTTTCCACGGCAGAGTACAAGAAGTATATTGCCGACCTCGGACTTGACCCAATCTCGAGCCACAACCTCTCGAGTGAAGCCGACTTCGACTGGGCAAGAGAAATGGGCATTCGCTACAACGATGTCCGCCCAGACCTCGGAAAAGGCACATATGACGACATCATGAGAGCGGCAGAGGACATGAACGCTCAGGGCAAATTAAGAGCAAAGCACGGCATCAAGGCTGTTCTTCACAACCACTCACAGGAATTCCGCAAGATAACGGGCAAAGAGGACGAGGAGGACAGAATCTATGATCTTCTCATCAAGAACACCGACCCCGAGTTTGTAAATTTCGAGCTTGATATCGGCTGGTGTGCTTTCTCAGGCTGTGACCCAATCGAATATGTCAAGAAATATGCCGGAAGATTCCCGGTCGTTCATGTCAAGGAAGCAAACAGAGTCGCATTCAACGATGACGAACTTGAACATTTCCCAAGAGACATTCTCACCATGGGCATGCCGATTAGACCTGTCAATCCCAAAGCTGCCAAAGAGGGATTTTTAGCAGACATTTGCTTCTTCACAGAGGAGCAGGCCGCCATCATGTACTGGTCAAGACACTGGAACGCAAGACTCGGAAACGGAATCATCGACTGGAAGGCTCTCACTGACGCTCTTGAAGCACAGGGAATCGAGGCTTACATCAGCGAGAGAGAGTATTTCTCCTACGAGGGCGGCGGAGACGCGTACACAGCCGCAAAGCAGGATTTCGAGTATCTCGATAATCTTCTTAATAAGTAAATAACCGTAATTCGGATGGTATTGGATTTTTAAATTTTGATATAGTGATATATAAGGTAAGGTTAATATGAAAAAAGGTAATGATGTTGGAATAATGGCAAAAGCCGGCTACTGTGCCATTGAGGTCGGCAACGCATTTTCTTGGACGATGATAAGCACCTACTTATCCGTCTTCTACACAGACGTTGTCGGACTTGCTCCGGCAGTAGTCAGCATAATCTTTCTCATTGCAAGAATCTGGGACGGCATAAACGACCCAATGATGGGTATCATCGCCGAAAAGACAAACACACGCTTCGGAAAATACAGACCATATCTCATTTTCGGAGCACCGCTTGTGGCTATTTTCAGCATTTTGGCATTCTCGAAGATTAACGCTTCCATGCCCGTCATGATTATCTATGCGGCTGTCACCTACATTCTTTGCGGAATGGCTTACACGGCTGTCTGCATCACACAGGGCGGTCTTGTCAATCTCATGACAAGAGATTTAAACACAAGAGTTCAGCTCAATTCTCTTCGTCAGGCAGGAAACGGTATCACGGGACTTGTCATCAGCGCAATTTCCATGCCCCTCATTCTTTACTTCGGCGGCGGAAGCACTGCGTCGGCAAGAGGCTATCTCCTCACAACAATTATCTTCTCGATAATCGGTGCGGCATGCGTTGTTTTCGGTGGAATCACATGTAAAGAAAACGTCAAGAGCGTTCAGGGCGCAAAAGCTCCCACACTCGGCGAAATCGCAAAGAAAGCATTCACCAACAGAGACATCCTTCTCCTCGTTCTTGTGGGAATCTTCATGACAGGCGGAATTTTGGGTCGCTTCGGTATCATCTCCTACTACTTCATCTACTATCTTGAAAACCCAGCCCTCATGGCTGCCGTAATGGTCCCCTACAACATCTGCACAATCGTTGCTCAGACCTATATCCCCTTCCTCTCGAGAAAAATCGGCAAGAAAGGCACGGCACTTCTCGGCTATGCAGTTCAGTCCCTCTCCCTTGCAATCATCTTCTTTGCAGGCAAGAGCAATGTTCCGATGATTTATGTTGGCTTCATTCTCACAGGTCTCGGCAATGTCGCACCTAGCATTCTCTACAGCCTCACAGGTGACATCTGCGACAAGGAAGAGCTTGAAACAGGCAAAAGATCAGACAGCGTTGTCTACTCCCTCGTTTCCCTCGGAACAAAAATCGGTATGGCTATCGGTGGCGCACTCTTCGTTGCGCTTCTCGGCACAATCGGCTTTGTTGCCAACGAAACCCAGACTGCAGACACTCTCGTCAAGCTGAACGGTCTTGCAAACCTCGCTCCGATTGTCTTCTACGCACTTTCAGCTGTCAGCATTCTTCTCATCAGAATCACCGACAAGCAGGCAAAGGAGAACCGTGAGATTCTCGAAAAGCGTGAAAAGGAAAGAGAAGCGGCAAAAATAGCCGAGCAAGCTTAATTTAAATTTCATCAATTCATTTAATATATGAGGTAAATAATTATGACTAAGGATAAAGAAATAAGAATCGCCATAATCGGAACAGGTATGATTTCCGAGAGACACATGACCGTTATAGACAATCTTCAGAGAAGAGGTCACAAATTAAAGGTTGTAGCCGCCGCTGAGATTAAGCCTGAGAGACTAAAGGCATTCGGAGAGAAATACGGCATTGCTGAAGAAAATCTTTACGCCGACTTCAGAGAAATGCTCAAGCGTGACGATATCGACGAGGTTGAGGTCTGCGTCCACAACAATCTTCACACAAGCGTTGCTTGTGCGGTTTTAAAAGCAGGCTTCCCGTGCTACT
>CAVBOS010000070.1:0-9434 GCA_963597005.1 Lachnospiraceae bacterium | reverse complement strand
GTTTACCCTAAAAAGGATTTCCGGATCGGCATAATATCTGACCGCCGCACTCACGGCTCCGCAAGCTCTCGTGCCCGGCTCGGCACAAAGTCTCTCTGCCGCCTCTTTCTGAACCATAACGGTTATAGAGCTTATCGGCAGATGCTCCTCCAAAAGTCTCATGATAACAGGTGAAGTTATATAATACGGGAGGTTTGCGCATACGGCAACCTTTTCTCCGCCGAACTCATCGTCAATCAGCTTTTTGAGGTCTATTTTCATGATATCGTCATTGACGATTTTCACATTGTCACACTCAGAAAGTGTCTCATCCAATACGGGAAGCAGTCGCTTATCAAGCTCAATGCTCACGACCTTCTTGCTCACCTTACTGAGCTCATACGTGAGAACGCCTATTCCGGGGCCTACCTCAACAGCTCCCGCCTCGAACTCAGCTCCGCTTTTTTCTGCCATCTTGGGGCAAACGGTCGGATTTATCAAAAAGTTCTGACCGAGGCTCTTGGCGAAATTTACGCCGTGCCTCTCCATGACATCTCTGATATAAGAAATATCGGATAATCTTGAATTACTCATATAATCAAATCCCGGTCTTGTAAATTCTTGTTTCTCCGTCTGAATAGACCAATTCAAACATTGATGCTATCTCTTCCTCGTCCACGCTGAACGCCGCCAGCTCGTAATTTGAAACCTCGATATAAGAGACATTGTATTTCTCGAAAAGCGACATGCTTTCGCTCGGATATTCGTACATTGTCCGCTCATCGCTTTGCTCAGTCGAGTAGTCGAGTCCGTGATAATAAAGATAGCTTCCCGAACCGCAGACAATGTTTCTTCCCGTCAAAACGGCAATGGCATTATTGTGACGGTCGTCCGTCAGGACGGTATCGGTAGGCTCTGTGTTCTCTTCTATGAATTTTGCCGCATTTACCTGAGAAGAATCAAGCAAACAGTACTCTGCGCAAAGCTCTCTTCCGACAGTGAGCACTGCCGAAATCATGCAGAAAAACATCACCGCCGCCGAAAGTGCGTACTTAACGGCTTTTTTGCTTTTCAGCTTTGAATATACTCTGACAAAAAATTCAGATGCAATACCGCAAACAAACAGATAACCGACATAAAGAAGCTTATTGTTATCGTAAGTGTTCGGCTGGAACACGACAAGCTCGGCAACAAACCAAATGAGCATAAAGGGAGCGGCTGTAAACAAATCTTCCTTTTTGCCCGTGAAAAAGCCGATCACAAAGGCTATCAAAACTATACCCATGTTCTTTAAATAGAACCAAAGGTAATTGTCGCTGAGGTTAGCCCAGTTGAAATATCCTCTGATAAATCCGCCATTTGAAGCCTGATTAAATGTCCAAGTGATAAGCTGCGGCAAAGCCAAAACACATACTATGAGAAGATAAATTCCCCACGTCAGTGCCAAATCTTTTATTCCGTTCTTGCGGATATAACGCACGACGAAAAGAATGATTGCAAAGGCAAATAAGAATGCACCGATAAGGCAGACGTTCATATTTGCGTCTGACTCTCTCATAGTATCACTGCTCATAACAAAGCTGTAAAGCGTGAAGAAAATCAGCAAAAATCCGAAAATCGCTTTCGGAACGATTTCATTTTCTTTTCCAATCAGTTTGATAAGCACCCAAACTGCACTTATCATAGCAAGAGCAACAAAGCTGTGAGTGTGAATCATCGGAAGTGCTCCGCCCAAAACAGCGCAAAGCACGAAATTTCTTGTCTTACCTTTGTCAGAGCCGAAAACAGCTTCGTAGAGAAGATAAAGCACCGTGAAAAGCACAGCATAGCCGAAAAGAGTTGCCCTTTGCGGCAAAAGCATATCGACTATGATATTTACCCAGCGAATGTTTTTATCAATTAAATTTGTAGGAGTCTCGTAAAACTCAGTGAAAATTCTCGTGAAATTGCTTGTATCGGAGAAAGGCAAGAAGTAAATAAATCCGAGACCGCCGCACCAAAAATAAAGCACCCATGCCACAAGTGCCTTGCCCTTTGATTTCAGCCACTTTTTAAAGAGCATCCACGCTCCGACAAAAACCTGAACTCCGGCAAAAAGCATCGGCAAAACATAAGCAAGCTTTAAATGACAGCCAAAAACATAAAGCGATGAGGAAATGCTGTCCGAGAGAAACGGATAACCAAGCTTATGCCCGGGAAGTATCGAATAGCTTGGCGGAAATATCTTCTGCTCCGCTATGCTCGTGATGAACCCTAAGTGCATCGCCATATCGCCGTAGGTTGCCTGACTTGAATAGACCTCGCCGTTTCTGAATTCAAGACCGCTCAAAACGAGAACAAAGTAAATCGCAGTCGTGAATGCCATTATAACAAAGCTAACGGAAAAATCGGGATTCAGTTTCTCTTTTGTTATTTTCCCCTTGCCGAATTTCAAATACACAAAGAGACTTATAATCACCATAAGTGCCGCCCCAAGCAAATGAGCCGTCACGGTAAAATTAAGGATAAACGCAAAAAGAAGCGGCAGCCACTGAAGCATTACCGAGCCGCAAACGCTGCCGACAAGTAATTTTTCCGCTGATTTTTTCTCACGCAGAACGCTGAAAGAGATGAGCATGCCGCCCGCCTGAAACAAAAGAAAATACAGCACGGCAACTATATTGCCGAGTGCATTTCCGTAAATTGCGGTAGTGCTCATCAGACCTCCTTATATTCTGCGAGTAGAGTCTCTGCGAGCTGTCTGTTTACCGTGAGGAAATTGTTTCCCTCTGTAAAATTAAGCGAACGCAAAACCTCTGCGCTCTGCTCATATACCTCGCCCTTGATTGTATGGTAAACAGGCTTATCGTTGCCTGCAAGGAAAATCGCAAACTCGAGCGAACCGTCAACCTCTTTCTTTGAGAAATAGCAGTCGACATCCGTGTTCTGATATGTCTTTGTGATGATTCCCCAAAGAGCGTTCTTCACAAGCTCCAAAGCGACATCGTTAAAGCCGGCGTCAAAAATAAGAATTTTTTCCTTGAGCTTAGCAAGACTGTCCACCTTGCGCTTTACGACATTTCTAAGGGAAATCGGCGGCTCCTCATGGTTTCCGCTCTGTCCCTGAGCATACATAATGACCATAAATCCAGCTGTCGGATCATGGTAAACAAGCGGATATGTTATCTGACATGTGTAGCCACAGCGCTCACATCTGAAGTCAAACAGATCCTCGTTCAATATTCTTTCCTTAAGCTCGGGATTGTCCGCCGCATTTATACTTGTGAAAATTTCCATATCGTGCGGAACTCCGCAGTTAGGACAGGAAACGGTTTTTGTTACCGATGTAGACATATTTTTAATACCTCCGTCAGGATTTTTCTTCAAGCTTAATGAGGTGCTCCTCTGCGCTTATCACACGCTTGAGTCCCTCGTCTATCTCTTTGCAGTGCTCCTCGCACTCGGGAATATTCTCACCACGAAGATTATTGTAGTAATATCTTCCAAGTGCGGCATACTCTCTGTCAAGAGAAGCTCGCTCGCACTTTATGACCATTTTGAGTCTTGATATTATTCCGTTTTTTCTTATTGATTCATTGACGGAATCCTTGATATCAGATGCCGTGACCAATGCTTTCTTTATGTTTTCGTTCATAATCATTCTCCGTCTATTGCTTTAGTCGTGTAGTACCAGCTTCCGTTGTAATTAACGAAGTTGATATAAAAATTATCGTTTGTGTCATCATTTTCTGATGTTATATCTCTTGCCGTAATGTAAAGCTCACATCTGACTGTTACAGCGTCGTTTCCGTCTATGCTTCCGCGGTCGTAAATCTCCTCAAAATTAAGTGAGAGATAATCCCACATGAAATCATAGTCCGTTCCCGAATTTTTCTGAATCTCCTTAAATGCTTTGATACATGCATTTTCTTTGCTTCCGCTCGCTTTGATTAACGCATTTGCTTTAGCATCAATCGAGCTCTCATCATCGTCCGCACAGTCATAATTTTGGCTTAATAAATCGCTGTAATCATAATTATAGAGTGCATAGGCAAGATCATCGCACGCCATACCAAGCTCACCCTTCTCGCTTGAAGAAAAGCCCGTCTCAACAACGTCATATATAAGCGGTACAACTCCAACAAGAACATAAGCCACAACGAAAACTATAATTATTTTTACAAGCTTTGACGGACGCTTTTTCGTTCTTCCGTCCTTATCCCATGATATCGTGGTATCGGTGCGCTTAATTTTCGGCTTTTTCTCTTTCGGCTTAGCTTCCTTAGCCTTCTGATTGCTTTGCAAATATTCACGAAGAGTTTCGGCACTTTTCTGCGCCCTCGATTTATTTATATCATCAAGCTCTTCTTGCTCGAGCTTCTCCTGCTCGTCATAAACGCTTGCCCGCTCTGTCGGAGCATACACGCTTTGGTCGATATTAAATCTCGAAAAGTCGTTATATCTCGAGTCATTGGCAAAATAATCGAACCTGTCGTCTCTCTGCTCGTATTCCTTATACTCAGAGTTATTTCTCTCGCTCAAAAGCTCACGCTCTGCGAAAGTCATACCGCCGTCATCCGTTATGCCCTTGCTTTCTTTGAAATCCTTCGGCTTCAAAATTACGGCATCTTTATGATCCCTTGCGGGACAATCGTCATCGCTTATCAAGCCCTTGCCATTTGAAACAGCCGTGCCGCAATACGGGCAAAACTTTGTGCTCTCGTCTATATTACTTTTGCATTTTGGACATTCCATAATTGTTCCCCTTTTTGTAACATGTGAATATTCTGAAATCTGTCATCCGACAATATCATTTTATCGAATATTCATCACGGGTTAAACTCATAAAACAGTAAAATAGAACTGTCTAATTCTCTTTTTCGGCGTCAATTTTTAAAAGTGCGTCAAAACATTTTTCCGTGAGCTCACCGTCAGCTATTCCAACGGAAAAGCTTGTGGCAGAGCCGCATGCCGTAGCCAAAAGCATTGCCTTGTGCTTGCTGTATCCCATCTCGATTCCAGCAAGAAAACCGGCAAGCATGGAGTCGCCAGCTCCCGTAGTGTTTATTACATCACCGTCTGCGATTCCGAATTTTTCCGCTCCGTCCTCGCTTATCAGCACACTGCCTTTTGCTCCGAGAGAAATTATCACATTTTCTGCACCCATCTGCCTTAGCCTTTCGCCAAGCTCCAAAAGGTGAGTTTCATCCTTAATTTTTGTTTCAAAAAGCTCTTCAAGTTCAAAATTATTCGGCTTTATCACAAATGGCTTGAATTTTAAAAGCTCCTTGAGTCTTTCGCCTGCGACATCTACCGCCGTTCTGATATTTTTACCCTCAAAGGCTTCCATTATGCGCAAGTAAATATCCTGTGGAAGTGACGGCTGAATATTTCCCGACAAAGTAACAAAGCTTCCGCTTGGGATTCTTTCGATTTTATCGTAAAAGGATTTCAATTCTTCCTCGGAGACCTTGGGACCTTTACAATTAAGCTCCGTCTCCTCCTCGGCATTCAGCTTCACGTTTATTCTTGAAAATCCATCTTGAAGCTTTACGAAATCGCACATAACACCCTTGGCGGCAAGCTGCTTTTCGATTTCTGCGCCGCTCATTCCGGCAGAAAATCCGAGTGCGGTCGATTTTATTCCGAGGGACGACAGCATAAAGCTGACATTTATGCCCTTGCCTCCTGCAACAAGACCTCTGCAATCGGGACGCATAATCGTTCCGAGCTCTACCTTATCGAGTGCCAAAAGCAAATCAAGACTGGGATTTAAGGTTACCGTATAAATCATTTTGTTCCAACCTTTCGGGTATCCACATACCTATACTATTTCATTTTAACACAAAGGAATTAACTAATCAACAATACGAAAACATCAACTTGAAACGAAGATAAAATATCGTGAAAAATAATTGAAAAAATATTTTATTTTCCTCTTGAAAAGACTAAAAAAAAGAGTATAACTATGGCATGAACAAAAATATGAAACCTCGAAGGTTTCATATCGCTGCATAAATATTACAAATCTGACTGCATCGTGCGAAAGGGAAACTATATGCCAAACTCAACGATTAAATTCAAGGTTCTCTTCATGGAAATCTTCTATTGGTTCGGCTGGGCATTTGTCAGCTACCAGACCGTCTATCTTCAGAATAACGGCATGGATTCATCTTATATCGGAGTTTTGAATGCGATATGCTCGATAGTGGCAATCATCGCCATGACAATCTGGGGAATGGTTTCCGATAAGCTCAATTCCGTCAAGCTTACATTTATTATCTGCCTGATTATGAGTATGGTGCTTTACGGTTCTATCGGATTTTTGCCTGCGAAAATCAAGTTCGCATCCACCATGTTCCTCATCTATCTTCCGATTATGAACTTCGCCAAAGGCTCGATTTGTACACTTCACGATAATTTCTGCGTGAGACTTTGTACGGAGCATGGAATAAATTACGGCAGTAATCGTGCGCTCGGCTCTCTCGCCTACACAATCGGCTGCTTGCTTCTCTCGTTCATATTAGTACCGCTCACGGGAGTAAAATACACATTTCTGATGTATTTGATTGCTTCCGTCCCAGGACTTCTCTTTGTTATTTCACTTCCGAACCCAATGGTCGTGAAAAAGCAAAAGGCTAAGCTTAATCCAAAGGAGCTTTTCAAAAATTATCACTATGTGACATTTTTAATCTTCATGATTATCGCCTACATTCCGCTCAACTGCGAGTTCGGTTTTATCTCCTATCTTATGGAAGCAAGAAATGTAAGCCTTGATAATTTCGGAGTTGTTTGCGCGATAAGAGCCTTGACAGAAGTGCCGATTTTGCTTTTTATTAATAAGCTTAGAAATCGTTTCAAGCTTAAATATATACTTTTATCGGGCATATGCGTGCTCGCTTGCGAAAGCTTTTTAACTGCGTTTTTCTCCTATACACTGATAAGCGTAACTCTTATAACATCTCTTATCGGCATCGGCAACGGAATTATTATCGGTACAACCTCACATTACCTATATAAACTTGCTCCCGAAGAATTAAAAGCAACAGCCCACACATTCTACGGTGCGGCAACGGCTGGAGCATCGTTCATAGGTTACTTAGTCGGAGGCTTCGTATTCAAATATCTCGGTGCAACTAAATTCTATCTCTTCCTCTTCTCAATGTATATGATAGCTATCGTGTTCTTCTCACTCAGCATAGCACTTTACAAGAAAACGCCAAATCCGGCGGATGATTAATATAGTTGAAAACAATTTCACTGATATTCTATCGAAAATACTCACAATCTCTCTCATACAATATTAGTATTGAGAGAGATTTATTTTTCACATGAATATATATATATATATATTGCAACTGAGATTCATTTGATGTATACTCAAATCGTTAGTGGTACAATGCTAAACTAAAATCAAAAAAACTAAACGAAAAGGAGAAATATATAACAGATAGAATTTACACTAGCATTTTCAAATTCATAGAGACTATGACCATATTTGTAGGTTGTCATAGCTATTGCAACAGGTGGTGATTGTTAATATCTAAAATACTATTATACTAAATCATAAAACAATTTTACAAATCATTGGGGGATACAATATGGAAAAAGTTCATCTTAAGAAAATTAAAATTAACAAAAAATCTACGCTTATCGGTGTAGGTATCCTTGTATTAGTTCTGATCATTTCAACAGTACTATATGCAGAAAATGCTAAAAGATCCAAACCGGTAATTGTCTCTACATCTACTCTCGAAAAAATCCTGAATGTAAGCGACCTCTCAACCTTTGAAGCAATATACAACGGAGTAGCCAAATCGACTGAGGAAAACAAACCCGAGATAATAGACTACTATGTCTCCTATGACGCATCAGTCAAAGCGGGAATTGATTTTGAAAAGGTAGAAATCAGCGTTGATGATAATGAAAAAATCATTACGGTTACATTACCTGAAATCAAAATCACCGACATCACGGTTGATATTGAATCTATGGATTTCATCTTTCTAAATGACAAGGCCAACACCGAAACCGTATCGGAAGAAGCCTACAAAAAGTGTATAGAAGATGTAACAGATGAAGTCAACAGCGAAAATGCAATATATGAGCTTGCAGAGGAAAATGCTCATAATATCGTAGAAGCGTTGATCAGTCCCTTTTTAAGCAGTTTAGATTCTGAATATCAATTAAAAGTATGTTAACGGAGGATTAAAATGAAAAAACTTATCTCAATAATCCTTATTTTTATAACCTGTCTTTCTCTTACTTCATGTTCTGTTTTTAAATCAAAAAGCAGTGGTAAAGATATAGAGCCTCAAGTCTCACAAATGAAATCAATTTGCGAATTGGCAACAATGAAATGCTACTACCACAATGTCGCAAAATACTTCGAAGATGATGCTTCAGGTGCATTATGGTGGAAAAAGGACAGAAAGTTTTGGATAGAGTACGCAGGTATCGTTACAGTCGGAATTGACACATCTTTAGTAACAATGGAGATTGATGGAGATACCGTAACAATTACTATTCCTTCCGCTGAAGTCTTTGGTTGTAAGGTAGACGAAGAAACCCTAAATGAAGATTCATTCATAATAGCTCAGGATTCAGCACCAATAGAAGCTGAAAATCAGACTGAAGCATTCAAAGCTGCACAAGAAGCAATGAAAATAGCAGCCGAAAGCGATACTACTCTCTTAGCTAATGCACAACAGCGTGCTCAGAAGCTTTTAGAGGACTATGTAATTAACATTGGAGACAGCATAGGAAAAACCTATCAAATTAAATGGAATTATATAGATACAGAAACATCAAATACTGAAAGCAGTGAAACTGAGGTTGATTCTGAAAACTCAAGTGAATCAAAATAATAACGCAAAATTTAACATTAATTATTGAAAAGAGCGTGTAAAAGCAAGAGAGCCCCGATTAAAACGGAGCTCTCAGTTTTTTATTTGTATTTCTTTGAACTGTCAAAAATAATGCCCAACAGGAGTAACGGAAAACCAAAACATAATTTCAAAAAACACATAAGATATCTCCCTAATTTGAAAACCCTTACAACCTAAAAATTTCGTAAAAAATACTGCCGATTAAATTCATAAATTTAAAAAAAAGAATAATCGGAGCAAACATGATTACAAAGGGTGCTATAAACGTCCAAACCAACATTTTGATGAAACACATAAAATCACCTCTTAAAAAAAGCGTGAATACATAAACCTCTGATATTATTGTAACCTCGGCGAGTTGGGTTGTAAAGTGAAATTTTACGAGAGAGCGTTCACTGCGGCAATAGAAGTACAGTGAAGGACAAATATGAAAGCAATAGGCAAACACAAAAGTTTTTGGTTTCGCTTTTAAAAAAAGCGAACGGGTGTGGGCAGAGCCCGCAAGAGAAACACATAGCAGAAACTAAAAACGAAAAAACAGAGCGAAGCGATAATAAAAAAGACAGGCTGTCAAAGTTAACCAAAATG
>CAVBOS010000069.1:0-9461 GCA_963597005.1 Lachnospiraceae bacterium | reverse complement strand
GACAAAAAACGGACATATTCTTTCTTTGGGAGCGGTCATATTCCCATAACTAATTTCCTTTGTCTCTTACAGCGGTTATTGTACTCCGCCCTCACGGACAAAAAGCGGACACAAAAAACAAACGGCAAAGCTTTTTAGGCTCTGCCGTTAATCATTTTTTCGATATAGTCAGCGGAAATTTCTGCCGCAAGGCATCTGTTATCAAAGTATTTTCCTATGTCATTTGATGCTCTTGTCATCTCTTTTTTGTATTCATCGGAAATAAGCAGTTTTGAAAAAGCCGCCTTTATGCTCTCTTCCGACACTCCGAACATTCTTATGAACTCACCGCACCGATAATGCTCAAACAGATTCTCGATATTCTTTCTCTGCTCAAAGGTGGCAGGAATGGAAAGTATCGGACATTTTGCGGCTATGGCGGCATAAAGTGTTCCCTGTCCGCCCTGAATGATTGCACCGTCGCAAAGCTTCGCTATTTCAATCAGCGGAAATTTCTCGCAGAAGTGATAATTTTCAGGAAATCCGTTCTTTTCTTCGTCACTCAAAATTCCTATAACAGAAATAAAATAATCGCAGTCAAAATCCAAGCATGACCTTAAAATCTTCAGAAAAAGCTCCTTGTTGCCAGACGAACCGACAGAAATAAGCACTTTTTTTCGCTTGTTTCCATTATTCAAAACTTCGTTCACAACTTCAGGCATGGGGATATGAAGGTTATTGAGAATCGGGCCGATAAATTTATATCTCTGCGTCTCCTCGAGTTCAGGAAAAAACTCTCTTGCATCCGACATCAAATGCAGATCTCCCGTATATAAATCGAGATCACAGTCAAAAGGCTCTTTTCCGTTTTTCACCAGATAATCGTTCCAGATTTTCGAGGTCTTGCAAGCACCCAAAAGTCTTTGACACGCTACTCTGTCTTCGAACATTGCTCTTTTTGTTTCGTACGCTTGCCCGCTGTCTCGCTCACGCTTTTTGGCGGAAAGCAGCTTTGTTTTCTCCAAGGTCATTTCAAGATACGGCTTGGAGACAGCAGCGGAAAGGCACCAGACAACCGGAATTTCACAGACCCTTGCAGAAACGGTCAGCGTCATTCTGTATCCGGTCAGAATTGCGGCTGGCTTATATTTTTCTATCACCTTTATTTCCGATTCGATGATTTTATCCACCTCGTCCGAGCGTGCAAAATTACCGCCGTATTTGTCCATATCGAGCATCATTGATATTCTTTTCGGTGTGTACCACTCGCTGTCATAATCAACTTGCTCCCTTATGTAATTTTTGTTTTCAAGCCAAAAATCGAATTTGCCCGATCCGACAAAAACTACCTTATAGCCTCTTTTTACAAGCTCATCGCTAATTTCTGTCATTCTCTGCGTTTCGCTCCAGTTAAAAAGAGCGGCGCCCACTAAAATGCATTTCTCACTCATTGATTTTTTCTTTTACCCTCACAAAAAATTCTCCGTCAATCACCTGATTCTTGTTTTTTAGATTAGTAATTCTTACCTGAAATCTGATAACTTCTCCGCCCTCAGCTTTTTTTCTGCCCCTAGGACAAAGCTGCAGACTAAGTTCATCATACAAAACACCCACCGAAATAAACTTACAGCGAAATTTAATTATCTCATACGATATTTCATTCAGATTACCTAAATCGGAAATAAGCCATTTGAGAATCGCTTCCTCAGTCCAAATAAAGTACTGCGGATGGTGAATAATATTGTACGGATCGGTGTCTGTCAGGCAGACGGTTATCCTTTTTTCAATGTCCATATTTCACCTTTCTTATTCTCAAACGGCTTTTCCTTAATATTTCTCGATAACAAGAGAAGAGTATGCTCCGCCGAGTGCCATAGTGCTTATGCAAGCGGTTTTGATTTCCTTCTTCTCGGTTTCCTTGCTGTAATGAGCCGCAATTTCTTCCTTTACATCAAATCCCTCAGACGGCAAACCGACTACCTCCTGATTGATAAATGAATAAAGTGCGTTCATAAGTCCGTAGCCGGAGTTGCTTCCCGATGCTACGCCAATCAAAGGCGATACCATAGAGCAGGAAACGTCCTTACTTAAAATTCCGTTTTCGATAAGCTTTTTCAATGCGTTGATATCGGCACTGTCACAGTCGGCAATACCCATTGCCGCATTGATATATAGGTCTATTTTCTCGGCTTTGCTGTCCTCTACCGCTCTTTTTACGCACTCATAAAGTTCTTCGCCCTCAGGTGACACCGTGCCAAGATGATAGTTATCCGATGTGACAGCATAGCCCTTTACTGCAGCTATTATGTTTGCGTTTCTTTCCTGTGCGTGCTTTTCCGTTTCCAGCATCACCGCTGCAGCACCCTGAGAAAAGACCATTCCGTCTGCCTTGTCGGAAAGCGGTGCAAATTTGCTCTTAGACAACAAATCAAGCTTGTCATAACCTGCAATCAGCGCATCGTTACATTCATCTGCGCCGACCATGATAATTGCGTCTGCCATATCGTCATTCAAAAGCTCAACCGCATAGTTGAATGCAGAAAGGTAAGATCCCGTGCCGTCGGAAAGTGTGGATGTCGGGCCCTTGAGCATATTCGCAATACACAAATTGCCCGGTGCCGCATTGATAACGCTGTTTGGGAAGTCCGAAAGGCTGATTGAGCCTATTCCCTTTTCAGCAATGCTCTTGTCGATGTTTACGATAGTTCCGAGCGGACCCGTGCCCGTAGCGTAAATTACGCCGATTCTCTCCGTGTTGTTCTTGGTGACGGAAAGTTTACTGTTGTCAAGTGCCTGTTTGCCCGCAGTCATTGTGAGCTTGGTTACCTCATCAATTCTGCGAATAATCTTACCCGGGATATATTTTTTCCACTCTACGCTTGGCATATCTCCGACCTGATTACATGATATTCCCTCTGCCGAATATTCCTTGATGTTAACCTTTCTGTTCGCAAAGGTATCAAACAGCTTTTCTACGGTCTCTCCGCCCGTACCGCAGCAGCCCATGCCCGTAATGACAACCTTCGGCTTCTCCACCTCGTGCGGTGCTCTCTCGGTGTTTTCCTTTCCGATTGCCAAACAGCAGTTGTTTCCGCCGAATGCAAATGAATTTGAGAGAATTACTTGGCTCTCGTGCTCCTGAGCGACATTCGGAACAAGATTGATTGGTGACTGCACATCACTTTTAAAGTTCACGGTAGGCGGAAGCAAGCCGTTGTTGAGTGCCATAATCGAAATGACACATTCCTCTGCGCCTGCCGCACCCAAGCAGTGACCGATAGCACCCTTTATGCTGCTGAGCGGAATATCGGATATTTTGTCGCCGAAAACCGTCTTAAACGCCGAACGCTCTGCCTTGTCGTTTGCAGTTGTGCCCGTACCGTGACCGTTCACATATGAGACCTCCGCTTTGTCAATTCCTGCAAGCTTGATTGCCGTGTTCATGGCTCTCGAAGCGCCGCCTCCGCCGAGGTCGGGCGCAGTCGGATGATAAGCGTCAGCACTCAGTCCATAGCCTAAAATCTCAGCGAAAATAGTCGCTCCTCTTTTCTTTGCGTGCTCATATTCCTCGAGCAAAACAAACGCTCCGCCCTCACCGAGGTTAATTCCGCTGCTCACGCTGTACGGCTTGCACGGCTCAGGGTCAAGCGCCTTGAGCGAAGTGAATCCCGCAAACGAGAACACGCTCAGCGGATCCACTCCGCCAACGAGCATCACGTCATGCTTGCCGCTTTTAATCATATCCGTGCCATATCCGACAATGTTTCCGCTTGCCGCGCAAGCTGTCGAGATAACATTCTTCACGCCCTTGAATTCATATTTCTTGGAAAGAACATCAACCATCGTGTGAAGCGGATACATATAAAGATAATTCTTATCGGCTTTATCCAAGCCCTCAGAAAGCCACTGTCTGTGGAAGGTCTGACCGCTGAGCATTCCTCCGAGAGACGTGCCCACGGCTACGCCTCTTCTGAACGGGTCTTCATCCTCAAATTTGATTTTTGAGTGCTCAAGACACTCCTTTGCCGACATAATGGCAATCTGGGCGCACCTGTCATAAGGAATATTGTTTTCCTCAAAAAACGGGTCAACCTCGTTTAAGTCCTTAACCTCTCCGACAGTGCCCTCATAGTCACGGTCGACGGACTCAAATGTCTTCTTGCCCACGCCGCTTTTGCCGCCGAATACATTTCTCTCGACCTCCTCCTTATTCTTGCCAAGTGCATTTACGATACCGTAACCGGTAACAACTACTCTCTTCATAGACATCCCCCTTAGATTACTCCATTGAAGAATCCCAGCTCAGGGGACGCACAAAGGGAGATGATACCGTTACCGCATTTGCGTTTGCGCCGTTATTCTTGACCGTAAGCGGAATACCCGAAACGGCAAGTCTAGTATCGAGCATCATAAATCCGAGAACACCGTTAAGTGCTGGATCAAACTTGCTGTAAATAACCTTTCCTGCGTGCTCATCCTCAATGAAAACCTCAGCGCCCTTGTCGATTTTCTCTACATCCTTTGCCACAAATCCGACGCTCTGTCTCTTTGCTTTTTCCTCAAACTGTGCCATGAGAACGTCTCTGCCGACATATTCCTCCTTATCGAACTGCACAAACCACTGGTATGCAAGCTCGAAAACATTGCCTTCTTCAACCGCCTCCTCATTGATAAGCGGCTGATTTACCTCCGTCATGCATACTCGCAAAGCCTCTGTACCGCAGAATGCGAGAGTATCGGCATATTCCTTGAGAAGCTTTTCGGCAAGCGCATGTATAGTGTCAGAAGAAGCAAGCATTGCATATGCGTATTCGCCCGAACGTCCGATTCTCGCAAGCGTGACGGTATCGGAATCAAAATCCACCTTTACCATATCTCGAAGTGGCAGAGTTTCAACGGCAAAGTCGAATACCTCTTTAACAATCTTCCATGACTTTTCGCCCTCAATAAAAATCAGGTGATTTTCCTTTGTCATATCCGTCACGGTCACATTATCGCTCAGCTTTTCATCAAGCCAAGCAGTAACGCTTACCGCATTTTCTGGCGGAACAAGAACAAGAACGGCGTCATCGTCATTTACGATATAAGCAATACCAAGCGGTTTTGCCTCCTCGTTAAGGAAGAAACACTCCGCAATTTTGCCCGGGTTAAGGTAGCGGATATCCTTTGTTACAAGGGCGTCGATTTCCTCTATTACATCATCGCCCTCAAGCTTAAGCATTGCATAGCCGACACCGTCGACAAGTGCAACCCCGTGTCTGAAGACGTCATATTCCTTCTCTGTGTCTGTGAATTTTACGGGGACAAGTGAATCGTTCACTTCCTCAAAAACAACCTCGTTATTATATAAATCCTTTAATATACTGTTTCTCATATTTAATCTCCTTCTTTCTTTTATGGTCTTTCGCTTACCGAGATAATGCCGTCAAGTACATTATTTCCGTCTACATAAGCTTCTACTTTTATTTGTGATAAATTTTGAAATTGTATTTTTTTATATACCCTTAGCTCCATTGTGTCGCCGGGTCTTACTGTCTTTTTAAATTTTACATTTTTGATATCTACCAAATATCCTACCTTGGAGGCAATCGCCGAAAAATCCACATCGCTGTTCTCGGGATGCTCCCAGTCGGTGTCCTCGGGAAAATGCCCCGTGGAGTACATCACCGCCGTAAGCTGTGCGAGGCTCTCTACTATCAACACACCCGGCACAATCGGTTCTCCGGGAAAATGTCCCGTGAAGTACGGCTCGTTAATCGTTACATTTTTAATTCCGACCGCACTTTTGCCCGGCTCCAGCTTCGTCACTCTGTCAATGAGCAAAAACGGATACCTGTGCGGCAAAAGCTTTGCAATCGTCTGAGCTTCCATTCTCATCATTCACCCCCCGATTATTCAAGGGGCTCTAAATTCGAGACGTCATAGTCCTCAGACATAATGTAATCGGAAATCGTGTTCACCGAACTGAATACCGCCGAGTTTCCGTCCGAAACCGTCACGGAAAACTCTGAGAAAATTCCGACTGCAAGCTCCAGAGCATCAATCGAATCGAGCTCCAAGCCTCTGCCGAACAGCGGCTGGTCGTTCGTAATAAATTCAGGTTCGATGTCAAGGCACAACTGGTCGACTATTATTCTCTTGACCGCCGCACAAACCATTCTTCTTTTTTCTGCGTACTCTAAAATCTCTTTTTTTGTTGTTAATTCCATTTTATTTTCTTCCTTTCTTTTTTACATTGTTAAGCCGCCGTCAACGACTATGCATTTACCTGTTATGTACGATGCCCTTTTCGACGCAAGGAATGTCACAACCTGTGCAATCTCCTCGGGCTGACCGAATCTTCCCATGGGAATATATCCCATGTATTTTTCTTTCAAGAGCTTCTCGCTCTTTTGAGTCATTTTGGTTTCTACAAATCCGGGAGCAACTACATTCACTCTTATGCCATTTTTCGCATACTCCTTAGCCGCCGTCTTGGTAAAGGAAATTATCGCACCCTTTGATGCCGAGTAATTCGCCTGTCCCTCCTGACCGACCACACCGCTCGTTGATGAAATGTTGATTATCGAGCCGCCTTTTTTTGCGGCACACATAAGCCTAAGCGCACCCTGCGTACAGTTAAAACAACCACCGAGGTTCGTTGCCATTACGCTCACGAAATTCTCTTCACTCATCATCAATAGGTAGCCGTCCTTGGTTATACCCGAGTTGTTTACCAAAATATCTAGTTTCTTATAGGTTTTCTTGATGCTTAAAAACATCTTGTTTACCTGTGCGGCGTCAGATACATCACATTTGATTATCTCTCCTTCACCACCGTTTTCTTCAATGGTTTTTAGTGTTTCAAGTGCTCCCTCTTCATTTTTGAAGTAATTGATAAGCACCTTCACTCCGTTTTTGGCAAGGTCTATTGCAATCGCCTGACCTATTCCGCCCGAAGCCCCCGTAACCAATGCTATTGAATCGGGTTCAAACATTTTTCTTAATCTCTCCTTTTCTTAATTTCAAAAAATCTCCTCAATGCGGTTTTTGCTTTTCGCAAGCGCCGCAGGGCTTTGTTTTTCAAATCACGGGTTCATTTTACATTCTACACACGGACAAAAAGGGGACACTGTTGATTTTCGCCGATTTTATGCCGTATTTTTTGCAGTAAACAACGGCAAGACCATATTAATCTTGCCGCCGTGATATTGCCCCTTAAGCCTGAAGCTTTATGAATTTGTTGTACTGCATGGGATTAGACAGCATCAGCACCTTTTGCCTGTTGTCGATGCTTCTCATCATTCCACTCAATACCTTTCCGACTCCGCTCTCTGCAAAGAAAATTTCTTTTCTGCTCTCGATAACCTTCTTAACGCCCTCGTACCATAAAACGGTGCGACAGCACTGATTTTTAATTTCGTTTTTAATATCTCTTGCATCTGTCGCAAAATCACCCTTGCAGTTAAGCATCAGCCTGCACTTCGGGTCGGAAAACTTAATTTTCTCGATAAATTCGGCAAATTCCTCCTCCATCTCACGCATAAGCGGCGTGTGGAATGCATTAGATACCCTTATCGGCACGGTTCTTATTGCTCCCCTAGCCTTGCAAAGCTCTTCCGCCTTGATTACATACTCGCTGTCTCCGCCCAAAACAATTTGATTTTGCGTGTTGTAAAGCGC
This sequence comes from Lachnospiraceae bacterium, assembly GCA_963597005.1. Lineage (GTDB taxonomy): Bacteria > Bacillota > Clostridia > Oscillospirales > Acutalibacteraceae > SIG603. The sequence continues at coordinate 1,820 of CAVBOS010000069.1, read as the reverse complement.
AATTACGAGGTTTTCCCCATCGGGGTCAACCTCCTTGCATATTTCATCAACAGCATCAAATTCAAGCCCCACAACAGAACACAGCATACCCGAGCGCTTCACCTTTGACATAAGCTCTGCCCTTTTCTGGACGAGCATGAAAGCCTGTTCGGTCGTCAGTACACCCGATGCGACAAATGCCGCAAACTGCCCCAGACTGTGACCGAGGGTGATATCGGGCGTGATTCCGTTTTTTCGCACAAGCTCCAAGAACGACAGATTCATAGCCGTAACGGCAAGCTGTGTGTTCTCGGTCTTTTGCAGTTCCTCTGCGTTCGCATTAAGACACAATTCTCTTATGTCTCTGCCCGTGACCTCCTTTGCGGTATCAAATACCGACTTCACCTCATCAATGTGATTTCCGAGTTCTCTGAGCATACCCGGCTTCTGAGTTCCCTGACCGGGAAACATTAAACATAAATTCATAAAATTTCTTCCTTTCCTTTCAAGTTAATAAATTCAAGCATTGCCAAAAGAATATCCCTGTCCCAGCTCTCCGCCTTCTTCAGGTCTTTATTGACAATTGCGATTTTTATATTTGCTTTAATAAGCTGACATCCGTTTTCATTAAACGCCGTCTGCTCAAATTCAAGTAGCGGCTTTTGGTGCACGATTAAAGCCGTCTTTACCGATATTTCTCCCCGTGCCGAAGATTCAAGCGCCTCAAAGCTTTCGCTATTTATGCGCACAACCACAAAATTACCGAGGTTTTCCGCATCGCTCCCCTGATGCTCCTCACGGCAAAAATTATAAAAACCGTGCACTATTTCAAATCGAGCCATCTCAAAAAATTCAAACAGCTTGGAGAAATGTATTTTATTGTCGTACACATAGTCGGAAAAACGAGGCTTTATTTTCGTGACAAAGTATCTCTTTCTTCTCTCGTTCTCCCTTATCAGCTCATTAATTTGTTCCGAAGAATAATTCGAGCTCATGTTTATCTAACTCCTTTATTTCAAAATCAGCGTGAGTATCCTTTTCGCATATCGTCAGAAAGTAATTATCGTCAAAATGATAATCCGACAGAAAATAACACGAACCGCCGTATTCTGCGGTATTTCCCGTGACAGGTACCTCCCTTTCGCCTTTAGCATTCCATCCCGAACCAGTGCACTTCAAAAAAGCTTCTTTTCTGCACCATACATACGAATGGTAATATTTATCCATTGAAGCCAAATTAAAGTCAGCGTCAACTCCCAAAAACATTTTTGCCGCCGCATCGGAAATAGGCTTTTTCTTCTGAATATCAATTCCGATTTCAGAGAAGCCGACCGCCGCCACAACATATTTTCCGCTGTGAGACACATTAAAATACGGCACACCCTCTATATAGGGCTTGCCCGTTTCAGATATTTTTATATCGCTTAGCTTTTTTCCGTAATCAGACAAAGCGTATGAAAGCAAAAGTGAAGCGGCATAAAGCTGCACCGCCTTTTCCTTTTTTAACGCACTATTTATACGGCTCTGCCGCCCCGACGGAAGCATATTAAAAATATCTTCGTTTATATCCATTTCATCTGTTTTCAAAATATATATCAAAGAATTTGATCTTTTCACATTGTACCTCATTTAAATTCAGTAATTTTACGCATTTCATTTTAGCCGTTTGGCAAGGACAATAAACGGACAGAAAAAAAGCAGAGCCGAAAAAGCTCTGCCGAAATGATAGCATTTATTTTTCTACAAAAAACAAAAAAGAGATACCCTATCGAGTATCTCTTTGGCGTTCCCGAGGTGATTCGAACACCCGACCTACCGCTTAGGAGGCGGTCGCTCTATCC
>CAVBOS010000068.1:0-9795 GCA_963597005.1 Lachnospiraceae bacterium | reverse complement strand
GAAAGCGTGATTGCAGGCCCGTTCGCAGAGATTCCGAGTGAGAAATTCGCGCTGTAAGATTTTTCTTATTTTGAAAATCTCTTGCAATTTTATAACAATAGGTGTATAACTGAACCTAGCACAAGTTAAAATCGAATAAAAACGGGAGCTTGTATTACAGGCTGAGAGGAAGGTGCGACCTTCGACCGAGAACCTGATTTGGATAATGCCAACGTAGGGATGCTTAATTTCTTGCTGTTTTCTTTTGACAGAGCACACAAGGATTTTGAGAAAGCTCAGCTATTTAAGGAGTTGCCAAATCGGCAGCTCCTTTTTTGTTGCCTTTATCTGTTGTGCATATTTTTCGAAGTAAGGAGAAATTAAATGTTTAAGGAAATATTCAAAAATGTACGGGAAAAATCACCTATCATTCATAATATTACAAACTATGTTACAGTTAATGACTGCGCAAACATAGTGCTCGCTTCAGGAGCGTCTCCGATTATGGCTGATGATGAGGAAGAGGTTGAGGAAATTACTTCAATCTGCTCGGGTCTTAATATCAATATCGGTACGCTGAATAAACGCACAATTTCATCTATGCTTTTGGCTGGAAAGCGTGCAAATGGGCTTAATCATCCCGTGGTGTTAGATCCTGTCGGAGTCGGTGCATCAAGGCTTAGAACAGATACTGCGATAAAGCTTTTGGAAGAAGTGAAGTTTTCCGTTATCCGTGGAAACATCTCGGAAATTAAAACATTGGCGAACGGCAGTGGTACAACAAAAGGTGTTGACGCTGATGCGGGAGACAAGGTTACAGAAGATAATCTTGATAAGGTTGTGACTTTTGCAAAGGCATTTTCTGGAAAAATCGGAGCGGTTATTGTTATCACGGGAGCTATTGATATAGTAGCAAACAGCGAAAAAGCTTACATCATTCGAAACGGTAATTCAATGATGTCTTCGATTACGGGTACGGGCTGTCAGCTTTCTGCTTTGACGGCGGCATTTGTAAGCGCAAATCCCGACAACATTCTTGAGGCTGCTGCGGCGGCTGTGTGCGCCATGGGATATGCAGGTGAAATTGCTCACGAGAGGCTGAGTGAAGCGGACGGAAATTCAAGCTATAGAAATTATATTATTGATGCGATTTACAACATGACCCCCGAAATGCTGGAGAAAGGAGCAAATTATGAAGTGCGATAAAAAAGCCATGCTTCTCTATGCCGTAACGGACAGAGCATGGGTGGGAAAACAAAGTCTCTATGAACAGGTTGAGTCTGCATTAAAGGGCGGTGCGACCTGTGTTCAGCTTCGTGAGAAAATATTGGATGAGGACGCTTTTTTGGCTGAAGCAATCGAAATTGGAGCACTTTGCAAGCGATACGGCGTTCCGTTTTTCATAAACGACAACGTGGACATTGCTATTAAATGTCACGCTGACGGAATACATGTAGGTCAGGACGATATGAAAGCCGCAGAGGTAAGAAAAAGAGTCGGAGACGATATGATAATCGGTGTTTCTGCTCACTCTGTTGAGGAGGCACTTGAGGCTGTGAAAAACGGCGCCGATTGTCTCGGAGTGGGAGCGGTATTCTCCACTTCAACGAAGGCAGACGCCAATGTTTTGCCTAAAGAAACTCTCCGTGATATTTGTGCCGCCGTGGATATTCCCGTGGTAGCAATCGGCGGAATAAATAAATCGAACATATCCTGTCTTTCGGGAAGTGGAGTAGACGGAGTTGCATTGGTTAGTGCAATATTCGGGGCAGACGATATAGAAACCGAATGCCGACTGTTGAGGAAACTCTCGGAAGATATGGTTAAGACGGGAAAAATAACAAGTAAATAAGCTTCTGTTTTTAGAAGCTTAAGGCGGCAGATTGGGGGCACCATCTTTTGTCGCTAAATAAAACGATGCTGAAAATGAAAGGAGTTTTTAACATGAAAATGAAAACAGCATTGACTATTGCAGGAAGTGACTGCAGTGGAGGCGCCGGTATTCAGGCAGATTTGAAAACAATGACGATGAACGGTGTTTATGCAATGAGTGCCATAACGGCATTGACTGCACAGAACACGACCGGCGTAAGAGCAATAGAGGAATCGACACCGAATTTTCTTAAGGAACAGATAGATGCGATATTTGAGGATATTTATCCCGATGCAGTGAAGATTGGTATGGTATCTTCGACCGAACTGATACATGTTATTGCCGAGAGACTTAAGTTTTACAAGGCGAAGAATATTGTGGTTGACCCTGTAATGGTGGCTACAAGCGGTTCTGCGCTTATGAAAAATGATGCGGTGAATTCTCTTGCCGAAGAGCTTTTTCCTATTGCAACGCTAATCACGCCAAACATTCCCGAAGCACAGGTGCTTTCAGGTCTTGAGATAAAAGATGAAAAAGATATGCTTGCGGCGGCAGAGAAAATCGGTGACGAATATCACTGTGCTGTTCTTGTCAAGGGCGGTCATTGTGTCAACGATGCAAATGATTTGCTTTACTCTGACGGTGAATCGGTTTGGTTCGAGGGCAAGCGTATCGATAATCCAAATACGCACGGAACGGGATGCACGCTTTCAAGTGCGATTGCGTCAAATCTTGCAAAGGGATTCACTCTTAATGAGTCGGTGAGAAGAGCAAAGGCTTATATTTCCGACGCACTTGCCGCAATGCTCGATTTGGGAGCGGGCTCAGGCCCTATGAATCACGCTTTTGACCTCTCCGGAGAATACGCAAAGGGGGTCGACTGAAATGGAAGAAAAACGCACTTCGGTTTTTGAAAACGGACTTATTTGGTTTGGTGCGGCAGTATCTATTGCGGAGATCTCAACGGGTACTTATTTCGCTCCGCTTGGTTTTTCAAAAGGCTTGCTTGCAATTCTTGTCGGACACATAATCGGCTGCGTCATGCTCTTCTTTTCGGGCTTAATTGGCGGCACAGTGAGAAAAAGCGCCATGGAGACGGCAAAAATGAGCTTTGGAAGCAAGGGAGCTTTGCTCTTTTCTGTTCTGAACATTATTCAGCTTGCTGGCTGGACTGCTATTATGATTTATGACGGTGCACTTGCAGTAAACGGTATTTTTGGTATCAGAAATTGGGTATGGTGCATAATAATCGGATTACTGATTGTTCTTTGGATTTTAATCGGTATTAAAAATCTCGGAAAGGTCAATACTGTTGCAATGGCGGCTTTATTTGCTCTGACAATTGCACTGAGTTTTCTTATTTTCGGTAAAGGCAACGCTTTAAATATAAGCGGTGAAGGAATGACCTTTGGCACGGCAGTCGAGCTTTCTGTAGCCATGCCGCTTTCGTGGCTTCCGTTAATTAGCGACTATACCCGTGAGGCAAAGAAACCGCTTCAGGCGACTGCCGCCAGCGCACTTACCTACGGTATTGTCAGCTGTTGGATGTATGTTATCGGTATGGGTGCGGCAATTTTCACGGAAGAATCGGACATTGCACAAATTATGGTCAAGGCTGGTCTCGGAGTTGCGGGACTTCTGATAGTAGTATTTTCAACTGTAACGACAACCTTCCTCGACGCATATTCGGCGGGCATCTCCTGTGAATCTTTATCAAAAAAAATTAACGGCAAGATTATTGCGGTTGCGGTCACGGTGATCGGTACAATCGGAGCAACTATCTTCCCACTTGATGATATTACAGAGTTCCTCTATTTTATCGGCTCGGTATTTGCTCCCATGATAGCAATTCAGATTGCTGATTTCTTTATCTTAAAGAGAAATAAAGAGACCAAGCCTTTTTGCGTTCAAAACCTTGTCGTTTGGCTTATCGGTTTCATCATTTACAGAATACTCATGAATGTTGATACTGTTGTCGGAAACACTTTGCCCGATATGGTTATCACAATAATTATCTGCATAGCTACAGCAAAGCTTTTTGACAGAACAAAAACCAATTAAAGTTAGATAGATAAGAAAGTCTTCGCTTTTGCGAAGGCTTTTCTTTTGCAAACAAAAAGGCGTCCGCATAAGCGAACGCCGAAGTTTTGAACAATTATTTGAGATTTGTTGAAAATCAATTATCTCTGAGAGGATGAACCGGAGTGAAGAACAACATCGTGATAGCCGCCCTCAACGATAGATGTGCTTGATACGAGAGTGAGCTTAGCGTCTCTCTGGAGGTCAGAGAGGTTTGTTACACCGCAGTTGCACATTGTGGACTTAACCTTGTAGAGGGACATCTCAACGTTATCGTGGAGAGAACCTGCATATGTGACGTAGGAGTCAACACCTTCCTCGAAGGAAAGCTTAGCAGAACCGCCTAGGTCATATCTCTGCCAGTTTCTTGCTCTGTTGGAGCCTTCGCCCCAGTACTCCTTCATGTAAACGCCGTTTACGAGAACCTTGTTTGACGGAGACTCGTCGAATCTTGCGAAGTATCTGCCGAGCATCATGAAGTCTGCGCCCATTGCGAGAGCGAGAGTCATGTGGTAGTCATGAACGATACCGCCGTCGGAGCAAATCGGAACATAGATGCCTGTCTCACGGAAGTACTCGTCTCTTGCCTGAGCAACCTCGATAACAGCCGAAGCCTGTCCACGGCCGATACCCTTTGTCTCTCTTGTGATGCAGATTGAACCGCCGCCGATACCGATCTTAACGAAGTCTGCGCCTGCTCTTGCGAGGAAGAGGAAGCCGTCTCTGTCAACAACGTTACCTGCACCGATCTTAACGGAATCGCCGTAAGTGTCACGAACCCACTTAATAGCGTTTGCCTGCCAGCATGTGTAACCCTCGGAGGAGTCTAAGCAGAGAACATCAACGCCAGCCTCGAGAAGAGCGGGTACTCTCTCCTGATAGTCTCTTGTGTTGATACCTGCGCCGACAATGTATCTCTTTTCTTCGTCGAGAAGCTCGAGTGGGAATTCCTTGTGCTCCTGATAGTCCTTACGGAAAACGAAGTACTGAAGTCTGCCTTCCTCGTCGATGAGCGGGAGGGAATTGAGCTTGTGCTCCCAGATGATATCGTTGCACTCGTGAAGTGTGCTTGTAGCGGGAGCGGTGACGAGCTTTTCAAGAGGAGTCATGAAATCCTTGATTTTGAGGTCTGTTGTCATTCTTGAGAGACGGTAGTCACGGCTTGAAACAATGCCGAGAAGTTTTCCGTTAGCTGAGCCGTCATCTGTGATTGCAACAGTGGAGAAGCCGTTTTTTGCCTTGAGAGCGAGAACGTCGCCGAGAGTGTTCTCGGGAGTGAGGTTAGAGGCGGAAACAACAAAGCCTGCCTTGTAGTTCTTAACTCTTGCGACCATGGCTGCCTCGGACTCGATGGACTGTGCGCCGTAAATGAAGGAAATACCGCCTTCCTTTGCGAGAGCAACAGCAAGTTTGTCATCAGAAACAGACTGCATGATTGCGGATACCATAGGGATGTTGAGAGAGATGCTCGGTTCCTCAAAGCCCTTGCGGTATTTTACGAGCGGAGTTTTAAGAGAAACATTCGAGGGAATGCAATCCTCGGAAGTGTAGCCCGGAATCAGGAGATACTCACTGAAGGTGTGGCTTGGTTCGGAATAAAAATGTGCCATTTTATTTTTCCTCCTCTTGAATGTATTATTAGATAAAATAAAAAACAATTTTTGTCTTTTGTACTTGTCTCGAAAACATTAAGCTCAAAACGGTACAATAGGGTTATTATAAATTTATACACTCAAAATAAAAATATTTCAAGTGATTTTTATTTAAAGAGAAATATTCTGTGTTTTTAGTAACTATACAATAGAAAGAAGAAGTTAATTTGTGAAAATTTACAAGCCTCGTTTTATCGATTTATCAATGTAAATTTGTAACAAAACAAAGAAAAACCTTGATATCAGTCGTTTATGATAAGCTCGACAGGGCAGTGGTCAGAGCCCATGACATCAGCTAAGATTCTGGAATCTTCCACACTTTCGACAATATCTTCTGAAACAAGGAAATAGTCTATACGCCAACCGACATTTCTCTCTCTTGCCTTCATGCGGTAGCTCCACCAGGAGTAGGCGTCGACCGTGTCGGGATAAAGGTGACGGAAGGTATCGACAAATCCGCTTGCGAGAAGCTCTGTGAATTTTCCGCGCTCTTCGTAGGAAAATCCTGCATTGCCTATATTCTGCTTGGGGTTCTTCAGGTCAATCGGATTATGGGCTACGTTCATATCACCGCAAACGATGACAGGCTTAGTCTTTTTCAGTTCATTAAGATATACTCTGAAATCGTCCTCCCATTTCATGCGGTAGTCGATTCGCTTTAATTCGTTTTGTGCGTTCGGAGTGTAAACACATACGAGATAATATTTATCATATTCAGCAGTGATAACTCTACCCTCGTGAGAGTGTTCTTCCACACCGATATCATAGCTTACGCTAATCGGCTCGATTTTAGAGAAAATCGCTGTACCCGAATATCCTTTTTTGTCGGCTGAGTTCCAGTATTCGTGGTAGCCGTTAAGCTCGAAATTTGCCTGTTCCTTTTGCATTTTTGTTTCCTGAATGCAAATTACATCGGGGTTTTCACTTTCGAGAAAATCAAAAAAGCCTTTACCGACGGCGGCACGAAGACCGTTTACGTTCCAGCTTACAAGTTTCATGTATTTAGCTCCTTTTGCGTTACTTGATTATTTAAAAAAATGCTGATATACTAATTTAAATAAAAATCAATTTGATTTAATTTTTGCATGAAAGGAATATGATATGTCAAATCCTATCGTTACCATCAAGACAAATAAGGGCACAATGAAGGTTGAGCTTTATCCTGAGGTTGCACCTAATACTGTAAACAATTTTATCTCACTCGTCAAGAGCGGCTTTTATGACGGAACTATTTTCCACCGTGTTATTCCCGGCTTTATGATTCAGGGCGGCGACCCGGAGGGAACAGGTATGGGCGGCCCCGACTATTCCATAAAGGGCGAGTTCTCAGGAAACGGCTTTAAGAACGACCTTAAGCACACAAAGGGCGTTATCTCCATGGCTCGTTCCATGAGACCGAACTCGGCAGGAAGCCAGTTCTTCATCATGGTTGCAGACGCACCGCACCTTGACGGTCAGTATGCTTCTTTCGGTAAGCTTACCGAGGGTCAGGAGGTAGCAGACGATATCGTTGCTTCCAAGAGAGATTACATGGACAGACCTTACGATGACTGTGTCATGGAAGAAGTAACAGTCGAGACATTCGGTGTCGACTATCCGGCTCCCGAGAAGGCTTGATTTCTGAAATAACAATCAAATAATGCAGTAAAGCGGAGAGAAAAAATTCTCTCCGCTTTTTGCGTTCAAATAAATCATTTGATTACAATGCAATTTTCGAGTAACTTTGCCGCTTTTTTGCACTTTTCTTCATCGCTTGAATAGAGCGTGAGCACGGTGTCTCCCTTGAATACGCAGTCGTTCGGCTTCTTATTTAAATAAATACCCGCTCCGAAGTCGATTTTATCGCCCTCTTTTTCACGGCCCGCACCGAGTGTTACGGATGCCTTGCCGACTGCAAGTGCATCTATTCTTTCAATATAACCGCAAGTATCAGCTTTGATTTCATAAGCAATGGGTGCGGCTTTGAGCTTTTCGGGGTTGTCGATATAGGATACATCTCCGCCTTGAGCGATGACAAGCTGACGCAGTTTTTGAAGTGCCGAGCCGTTTTGTATGCTTCTTTCTGCAAGACATCTCGCTTCCTTTAGGCTCTTTGCTTTCTCTCCGAGATAAATCATGTTAGATGCAATCAGAAGTGCCGTTTCCCACAGGTCACTTGTAGCAGAGCCACCAAGCATTTCGACTGCTTCTTTTACTTCGAGTCTATTTCCGACAGCGCGTCCGAGCGGACAGCTCATATCGGTTATCACGGCTACGGTTTCTTTGCCGAGAGCTGTGCCGATTTTTACCATGGTATCAGCTAATTTATGTGCGTCGGAAGTGTTCTTCATAAATGCTCCACTGCCGTAAGTGACGTCAAGCAGAATTTTGTCACCGCCGGCGGCAAGTTTTTTGCTCATTATGCTCGATGCGATAAGCGGCAGACTGTCCACGGTTGCGGTCACATCACGAAGTGCGTACAGTTTTTTGTCGGCAGGGCAAAGATTTTTTGTCTGACCGCAAACGGCAATGCCGATTTTCTTAACCTGTTCTATAAATTCTTCGTTGCAGAGATTAACACGAAAGCCTTCTATGCTCTCGAGCTTATCGGCTGTGCCGCCCGTGAAACCAAGCCCACGGCCGCTCATCTTGGCAACCGGAACTCCGCATGCGACGGCTATGGGTGCGGCAATCAATGTGACTTTGTCTCCGACACCGCCCGTCGAGTGCTTGTCGACTTTGATTCCCTCAATCTCGGAAAGATCGATAATTTCGCCCGAGTTTCTCATATTAAGAGTTAATGCCATGGTTTCCTGTTCACTCATGCCATTTAAGCAAATTGCCATAAGCAAAGCGGCGGCTTGATAGTCGGGAATTTCACCGCTTGTGAATCCCTCAATGAAAAATGAAATTTCTTTCTCCGTGAGCTCGCATCCGTTTCTTTTTTTCTCGATAATGTCATACATTCTCATAAAGCGATCTCCTTTCAGTAAAAGAAATTCAGGCTTTTGGGTTTTCAGCCGAGTATAAAGGGGTAAGGTATAATTTCATCCAACGAGTAAATTTTGAAATTGTCTATGTCACTTGCAACGATTACCTTAAAGTCACTTGTGCAAAATTCTGTCATAACCTGTCGGCAAATTCCGCAAGGGTAGGCAAAGTCAGTTGATTTTTCGCCCCTTTTACCGCCGCAAATCGCAATAGCCTTAAAGCTTTTTTTGCCGCTTGCGACTGCGCTCGAAAAAGCAACTCTTTCGGCACATATGCCTGCAGGGGAGGAGGCGTTCTCCACATTGCATCCCACGAAAATTTCACCGTCAGCAGAAAGCAGAGCCGCACCGACAGAATAATTTGAGTATGGACAATATGCTTTTTCACGCATTTTCATTGCCGTATTTATGAGAGTTTTGATTTCCTCTTTTGTTACGCTCATTGATTTTTCGTCTATGTTTTCTTGGGTTGTTTCTTCGATTGTATCACGCATAAAATCACCCGTTTCTTTATGGAATATTATATCAGACAGTTAAATCGGCATTTCCGTACGCCGCCCAGATGATATGAGCGGAATTCTCAAGCTTATCAAGTAAATTATACTTTTTTAGATAGCTTTGGAAGTCTTTGTATTCAAAATTTTCTATTGCTTTAAATCCCGTGCACGCAGTCGGCTTGAGATTTATATTTTTTGAAAGTTTAAGCTTATTCGAGTAATTTAACATGCTTTCATCGCTGACTGTAAACACACCTGAAATTATATTTTCGCTTATGCTTTTTAAAAATTCCGATGTTTCATTAGGTGACATCAAATCGTTTGATTGGGTTAAAAAGCAGTGCACGTCTTTACCCATGAGCTGCTTGAGACCGAACGCTATTCCGATTGCAGCCTCAGGAATTAAAGCGGGAATATAAACAAACAGCGGGTGGTTTTCGTCTGCTTCGACATGTGCCTTATTTAGCTGAACCTTGAGTCTGAGTGCGGCGGAGGAGCATCCGAAAAAATAATCCTCACTGTCAGATTTTCCTACGAAAAAGCTGTTTTCTTCTTTTTCACAGTCTTTTTGGGCTTCACTTACGGCAGTTCTGTAATCGGATTTATATTCTTTTGCTTCAATTTCTTCATTGAGAAGATTGTTTTTTTTCTCTTGATTTTCAGTTTGAGACAAATAAATTACCGTTTTAAAACCAAGCCTGGCCGCCAAAATTCCCGCACTGAGTGCAAGATTTTCACGCTCGACA
>CAVBOS010000067.1:0-9811 GCA_963597005.1 Lachnospiraceae bacterium | reverse complement strand
GCTGTAGCTCGTGCTGTCGTCCTTTGCAAGTGCTTTCTCCGCCTCCAAATAAGCCTCTTTAACCGCCGTGATGTCTGCGTTTCTTCTGCAAACAAGAATAACCGCCGCCTTTTCGAGTGCGGCACGGGTTTCATAGTGGTCACGAAGTCGCTTTTCGCTCATTCCGAGTACAATTGCACCACGGTTTGGTCGAAGCTCTATGAGTCCCTCTCTCTCGAGCATCTGAAAAGCCTCACGAATCGGCGTAGCGGAAACGCCAAGCTGCTTGGCTGTATCCTTTAGCGTGAGCTCCTGTCCCTCCTCGAACTGATGGCTGAGTATCGCCTCACGAAGAGCAGACGCAACTCGGTCACGTGCGGGAAGCATCTGAATGGGATTTAACGGGGATAAGCTCATCTATCAAGCTCCTTTGCCGCCTTATCGGCTAAATCATTGTAATACTTGCGGATGTACGGCACAACATCTCTTCCCTCATTAAAGGCATCGACAATAGCCTGATTATTCGGCTTCAAATCCTCGTCCGTAAAATCAACGAGTGTGGCGAGTGCCTTGAGCAGCATTCTGCGCTGAATTTCAAAGCGCTGGCTTACTGCGGGGTTATCGAGTGACTCTGCGATAGCAAGGTGAAAATCCCAGTCGGTGGTGAGTTCGGGTAAACCCTTCTCACGAAGTGTAGGCTCTGCGAGTGTATAAATCTCACACTCCATTGCAGCCAAAACGGCAAAGCTCTGTCTTATTCTGCTTGCCCTTGCTCCGACAACCTTAATATGTCTGTTCGGAAGTCGAATTAAAAGTCCCTCATTCTGTAATTGCTGCATTGCTTCTCTGACGGGAATTCTGCTGATACCCAGCTGAGCCGCAATATCCTCTTGTCTCAATTCCATTCCGTCAGTAAGTGTACCTCTGTAAATCTCACGGCGAAGCGCGTCTGCCGCCTGATCTTTCAAAGGAACAACAGTAACATTATCCATACTTAAATTCTCCTTTCTGTTTTCACATTACCAATATTGTATACAATATCGGTAATACAGTCAAGTATATTATAAAGTATTTTTGGGCTGTTAGTCAACTTTTGTAAATAAACTGTAACGTAAAATTAATAAAAAATAAATATTTGGGCAAAGAAAAAAGCCACAGCATAAGCTGTGGCTGGCGCAGAAGGAGGGATTTGAACCCTCGCGCCGGTTTCCCGACCTACTCCCTTAGCAGGGGAGCCCCTTCACCACTTGGGTACTTCTGCAAGCTGGTGAAGTTATTAAAAATAACTTTTCTCTTTTGAAAAGAGATGGCGGAGAGAAAGGGATTCGAACCCTTGGTACGTCGCCGCATCACTAGTTTTCAAGACTAGCTCCTTAAACCACTCGGACATCTCTCCGTATCAAGCTCTACAATAATACCACGAACCGCGAACTCTGTCAAGCTTTTTTTCAAAAAAATCAATATTTTGTAAAAGACTGAAAAAAACGGCTCTCCCCTGCGGAAAAGCCGTTTCTGTTTTAAGCGTAGTAATTGTCTATCGAAGGATTGCTCATGTCAATCGTGTAAACATTGCTGAAGCTGCCGTATATTTTCTTGCCGTTCTGCACGGTGTATGCTCTGATTTTGTAATAGTACGCACCGCTCTTCTTGAGATTGCCTCTCTTAAAAACAGGCGACTTTGTTGTCTTAACAAGCTTAAATCCGCTCACAGAAGAATATCCCGAGCACCAAACCTCATAATATTTAGCTCTTTCAACCTTATTCCAGGTGAATTTAAGTGTTCCGCCCGAAACCGTAACATGAGCAGACGGCTTCCACATGGTGGTTCTCGCACTTCTTATCGTGGACGAATTTCCGCTGTAGGTTTTATTCTTGTAAACCGTGTATGGTACTACCTTGTAGTAGTAGGTCTTGTTAAACGAAAGATATGTGTCATAGAAACAGCTTGTCGTATTCTTCTTGATTGTCTTTCTGAGCGAGTAAGTGCCGTTCTTAGAGGTTGAACGGTAGATTTTATATCCCGTGCAAGCGGAATTTGTTGACCAGTACACCTTTATACTGTTGCAGCCTCGGCTCATCGCACTGAAAGACTTTATCTGCGGATTTCCGACAATTACCTCACATTTTGCCGACATTGAGCCGTCGCTTGATTTTGCCGTAACCGTCGCCTTTCCGATGCCAACTGTGGTAAGCTGACCACCTGAGCTCACCTTAACGACATTCGTGTTTGAAGATGACCACTTGACTGAGAGTGACGAGGGCGTGACCTTTGCGCTAATCGAAGAACTTGAACCGATTGAGAGACTCAAATTGGACTTGCTTATCGTTAGGCTCTTTTCGGGTGAAGTCTTAATTATGATATAATTCCTGTAAGAAAGATTATTAATCGGCTCAATTACGTTTGCGTGAGTCGACTGCCACGCTTTGTTATCTCCTACGTAATCTCCCCAATAAATCATGAGGTGGTTGTCTTGACCGTAAGGAAGAGAACTGGGCTTATCGGTGAATCCCAAGATAAGGTCACCCTTTTCAAGGTGACCGCTGTAAAGCATGGAATTCAGGTCGGAATAGACATAGGCTCTCAGATTGCTGTACTGAAGCATGAGGTACCAGTTGCTCGCTCCCGCCATGGCGTCGTAGTATCTTCCTGAGCCCCAGTAGTAAATATCGCCCTTTCGCATATATTCCATCATGGCAGTCTCGTTGAGTCCTGCCATTCTGCAAGCGTGAGCGACAAATCCGGAACAGTTAAGGCCAGCCATGCCGTTATAGCTTGTGTCGCCGTTCGGTGACTGAAAATCACCTGAAATATATCTTGTACCGAGATAATAATTATCGTGCTCATGAGAAGAAAGCCAGTTCACAAGGCTTTCCCTACTCATGCCGTAGTTCTCGAGATATTCGCTGCCGTAAGCGTTTTTTCCTATCTCACTTTGAACCGTATCCCAGCTTCGTTTTGCTGAAGCACTCAGCGGAAGACACGAAACAACCGTCACAACCACCAAGAAGAGTGACAGAATCCGCAAACTATGTTTTTGCATTTTAAATAACCCCCAATACATTCCCCTCAAGGAGAATTTTCCGTTTCACTTTCAATAGATTTTATCAGAGTTTAACAAGAGTCGGCTCGTGATTAAGAGCAGGAATAATCTTCTGCTTAAAGTCGCTTACCTTAATTCTAAGGCTCGATGTATTTATACAAGGGATCCAAAATATTCCGCTTTCAAAACATCCTCATCAATCAGAAGTCTGACGGCATTGTCCTTATCGTTCATCAGTCCGAGAACGCTCACCGAACCGGGAGTAATATCAAGATATTTCTCCATGAATTCCTCTCCCGCAAAAGAAAGTCTCGAAGAATTAATCTGAGCTGAAATATCCTTCGTCTTAAACTTTTTGTCGGCGGGTATCATGAGAAGATAAAACGACGTCTGCTGTCTGTTGCAAAGAAACAGATTTTTGCAGATAACCGCATTAAGAGTTTTGTCTATCTCCTCGCAAACCTCCATTGTCATGGCAGGCTCGTGGTCGATTCTCTCATACTCAACTCCGAGACTATCGAGAAAATCATAGCACCTGATTTCCTTTTGAAGTCTGCCGCTTTCATCAACGGGTCTTCCCTTGTAAAGTTCCATTGCATTCCTCCGAAAATAAATCTATTTAATATGTTACACCTAACAAAAGAAAAAATAAAGAGTAAAATGCAAGAAAGAAGACCGCTTGCTTAGCAAACGGTCTTCTCTCGATTTTTTGTGAACCATATGGAAATAAAAAAGGGAGTGTGTGTTTTGGAGTGTGTAAATTGATTCACAAAAACTCTACAAAAAAAGTATATTAAATAAAAGCGAGTATCGTAATCCGACAAAATTCTTTTTGGAGGTAACTTGTATCGATTACAAAAACTCTACGCTTCCGTCTTCAATGTGATACATAGCTCCGACAACTCTCATTCCCGTCTCAGCCTCAATCTCGCTTATTGAAAGACTGCTCTCTATCACACGCACGCTGTGAAGAACATTCATACAGCTTGCCTTGTAAGGGTCTTTTTCGTCGCCGATAGCTTTTCGTATCTCATCCGTAATAAATTTGATGTAGCCGCCCGGCTCGTGATTGATAGCCGCATCGACCGCACCGCATCGGGTGTGTCCCAATACAACAACAAGCTTTACGCCGAGATGCTCAGCCGCATATTCAATGCTTCCAAGCTGGTGGTCATCTATGACATTGCCCGCCAGACGGATGACAAACAGCTCGCCGATGCCCGCTGAAAAGATATGCTCGGGAATTACTCTCGAATCGGAACATGTAACAATAATCGCATAAGGGCTTTGACCCTCGGTTGCCGTTGCAAGTCTTATACGCTTGGATATATTTCCGCTGTTTTTCTTTGCGTTCAGGTACTTTGAGTTACCCGAAGCCAAACGGTAGATGGCATTTGCCGCTGTCATAATTTCTTCTTGCTGCATAAGAGAACCTCCCTTAAAAGCCTTTCCGACTTCTTTCTTCTGAAGCTATTTGATAAATCGTAACGATATTATCACAGAACAGAAACCGTAACAAGGAACAATATCTTAAAAAAATATTAATAATATTTAAACTTGATATTCTGATTTGCCACGGCTAAAAGCACTGCCCGACTGCCCCACGTAAGGGACAGTCGGGCAACTGATAAGAAGTTAGGATAGTGGATATCTTAGAAAGTGATAACTCCGAGTACCAAACCTGCTACCAAGCAGATGATTGATACGCCCCACTGCCATGTGAAGCAGAACTTGATGTGATCCTTGATCTCAACGCCTGCAAGACCGATACCGAGGTATGTAGCAGGAGCAACAGGGCTGATGAATGTAGCGCAGTTACGGCAAACAACCATTGCGATTGCAATGTGAGCCGGATTAACACCGAACTGAGCACCAACGCTGATAAGAACAGGAAGAAGTCCGTAGAAATAGGAGTCTGTATCGAAGAGGAGTGCGAGCGGAACGCTGAGCACGCCGATGATAACAGGTAAGAAACGACCGAGTGATGTAGGAATGAAGCTTGCCATTACGACTGCCATCTCCTCCATGATGCCGCTCTTCTGGAGAACACCGAGGAATACGCCGGCACACATGATTGTGGAAGCCATTGTGAGACCTGCAGCAGCATGAGACTTGATGATGCTGTTCTGGAGCTTCTTGCCGTGATAGTTAACAAAGATTGCGATAGCACAGCCTACCATGAATACATAGTAGCTCGGGAACTTATCCCAAACGAGAACTGCGATAACTGCGATTGTGATGATAACATTGATGATGAAGTTCTTCGGACGAAGAAGTGACTCGTCCTTCTCGCCAGCTTCGGAATCGTCATACTTGTCTGCATCCTCGATAGCTGCGTCGCCAAGCTTAGCTATGCGCTTCTTCTCCTGGAAGCCCCAGAAGATTGCTGTGCCGACAGCAAGGATAAGACCGACAACCTGCATCGGGATGATCTGACCCCAGAGCTCGTTCGGCTCACAGCCGAGAACGCTTGCAGCACGCATTGTGGGGCCGCCCCAAGGCAAGAGGTTCATAACACCCATGGATGTGACGCATATCAAAAGAAGTGTCTCACGTCTCATGTGAAGTCTTTTGTAAACAGGGAGCATAGCTGGGATTGTGATAAGGAATGTGGAAGCTCCGCCGCCGTCAAGGTGACCGATAACTGCGATAAGGCATGTCATAAGAGTAACGCCGATGATGTTGTTGCCGACCTTTTTCATCAGGGCATTGATAATGGTGTCGAACATTCCGGCATCGGTCATGATACCGAAGAACAGCACCGAGAAGATAAAGAGAATTGCGGTTCCGTGGACGCCTGAAACGCCCTCTTTAATAAAGCCTGCCATCTCATCAAGTGAGAAGGTCTTTGTTACTACCAAGATGATAGCAGTGATTGTAGAAACACTGACAAATGCCAGTGAGGGGACCGTGACATTGCGCAGTAAGAGCACAATGACTGCGATAACAGTGGCAAAGCCAAGTAACGCAAGAATGGTTTCGCTCATTTGTGTCAAATCCTTTCATTTTTACCGAACTTTTTGCGGAGTGTGATCGGCTTATCTCCGCTGTTTATGTTGCTATTATATGAACTCTGTCTTAAACACCAAATAGATTTATGTTACGGTTTGTTAAGACTCGCCTTAATATTTATTAAGAAACAAAAAATCACCTCCGAAGAGATGATTTTTTGTCGATATTAAATACTTATTTGGGGTTTCAGCCTCAAATTACTGTCTTTTGCTCGTGCGGATAACCTCCATGAGCGTGGAAGCCGCAACGGGCTTTACGATGTAGCCATCCACTATATTGTGTCTTTTCGCCTCAACTATTTCCTTTGTTGGGGAGCTTGTCATGATAATTCTAGTCATATTCTCGTATCTGTTCTGAATAGACATACAGAAATTGACTCCGCTGCCGTTTAAAAGGGTTTCGTCAATCAAAAGAACATCAAACGGAATTTCCTGTAAATATGCATGTAAATCCTCAAGCTTTGATGCTGTCTTAACAGACATATTAAGATGAGTGAGATCCTTCTCAAGCATGCTGAGAACCTTTCGGTTGTCGTCGGCAACAAGGATATTAAGTTCCTGATGCGAACCCCACTTAAGCTGTTCCTTGCGCTCTGCCTGCTCTTGAATCGGAAGATAGATAAAGAAACTAGAACCCTTTCCCACGGTGCTCTCTGCGCAAATTCTGCCTTTATGGGTATGGATAATCTGTTCGGCAATGGAAAGTCCGAGTCCCGTGCCCTCGCCCGTCTTCTTTGTTGTGAAGAACGGGTCGAAAATTCTCTCAAGGGTATCCTTGTTCATTCCCGTGCCCGTATCGCTGATGCGTATCTGCACGTAATTCTCCCACTCGGAAGGAATGTTCTCATCAGGGAATTTTTTAATTAGATTTTCCCTCGTCACAAGCTCGTCGCTGAGCGTGAGTGTTCCGCCGTTCTCCTTCATTGCGTGAATACCGTTGATGCAGATGTTAAGAATGACCTGCTGAAGCTGTGTGGCATTTCCGAGAACAAATATTTTGTCGCTCTTAATGTCTGACTTTAGCTCTACATTTTTCGGACAATTTGTGTGAACAAGCTTAATCGTATAGTCGAGAAGTTTCTCTATATTCACAGCCTCGTAAACCGTTTCAATATTCTTGCGGCTCATCGAAGAGATCTGCCTGACCACGTCCTTTGCCTTTTCCGCCGCCTCGCTTATCTCATATGCGTTGTCATAAATATCACTTTCGGGATCACTGTCCGCCATAATCAAATCTGCATAACCCGTTATCGGCGTGAGGAAATTGTTAAATTCGTGCGCAATTCCTCCCGTGAGCGTTCCCATAAGCTGAAGCCGCTGTCCGTGAGCGAGAGTTTCCTCACTTCGGTGCAGTTCCTCAAGAGCGGAATTGATTTCCTTGAGTGATGTGATTTTATCGGCACTTCTGCGGTTTTTAATAAGCAGAGAGTAAATATAAATCGTGACGGCAATGAGCACGGCTATCAAAAATGCAAAGAACAGCACAAGTCTACTAAAGCTTGTCTTAACCGCCTTGTACAAATCATCGTAATCGACAACGCCGCTCACTGTCCAGAAATCATCCTCAACATCTATGCGCTGGAACGCACTTACCTTTTTTACCCTCGGTAAATCCGGATTCGACCACCAGTAGGAGTAGTACACCATAACCCCCGACTCCTCGGTTTTCTGAGCATAAAGCAGAGTTTGAAGCGAAGTGAGGTCAAGGTCTTTTCCCTCATAGATTGACTTTCTGCCCTCTATCGTATCTTTTCCCCACTGCTCACGCACGGGGTGCATGATTATCATATTGTCGCTGTTCTTTATGACGAGATAACCGTTATCTCCGATATGAACATCGGAAACAAGCTGCTCGTAAAAAGCCTCCGTATCTATGACAAGGCAAACGGTTTTCTCTCCGCCGTTTTCTTTCATGACAATATAGTGACGGTCACCGTTATGATACTGCCAAAACTCAACTCCGTTAGAGTCGGTAATCAAGACGTCCTTCTCGGCATAAATTCCGTGCCTGCTCTCGAGAAAATTTCCGTCAGTGTCCTCAAGCCAGATATCGACTACCGTATCGCTGACGCTGACATTCGGAATTTCATCGGGCTTTTTCTCCACCTTTTTGACGGCGGCGTCAAGTCTTGAGATATACTCCTTGAGCGTATAAGCCATAACATCAGAGAAGCTGTCCACCATTAGCTCAAGCTGAGTCGTCTGACTTTCGATGATAGTATCCCGATATCCCTTCCAGGTAAAGACACCCGCCACGATAAGCAGACAGAGCAGCACGCATCCGACAATAAGGGGCTTATAAAGTGAAGTTAAATTGTATCGAAGCTTTTTTGCAAGCAACTTTTTCATATTGATAAAACTCCTCAAGAATGTTATAATAAGCGAATACAGAAAACTTTTTTTAAAAGAGGTAAATTTGGCATGGCATATCATATTCTTATTGTAGACGATGACCCGGCAATTTGCAAACTTTTATCCAAGGTTATGATCAGTAATGATATGGAAACCACAGTAGTAAACAGCGGTACGGCGGCGCTTGATCTCATTGCGAGACAGAGCGACACGCTCGATATGATTTTGATAGATATAATGCTCGGCGACATGGAGGGATTCGATGTAATCGAAACCGTTCGCCGCAACGGCGTGACCACCCCGATTATCATAATCAGCGGACTTAACGAGGATTATAATTTCACCTACGGCTTGTCGCTCGGTGCAGACGATTATATCACAAAACCGTTCCGCCCGCAAATCGTAACGGCAAAGGTTAAGGCTCTCATCAGAAGAAGCAAGAGCTTCTCTCAGGAGTCCAATCATCAGATTGTTTGCGGCCCGTTTCTTTGCGACACGACAACCATGCGTTTTTATAAAAACAACGAGGAGCTAAATCTCTCCGAAAAGGAACGCTCACTTCTTTTGCTTTTTGTGCGTCACCCGCAGCAGGTTTTCTCCAAGGATATGATATACGAGCAAATATGGGGAAATTTAATTGCCGTAGACGACAATGCGATTATGGTTTACATCAACCGTCTTCGCAGTAAAATCGAGGACAACGTAAAGCAGCCCAAGCACATAATTACCATTCGAGGTGTCGGCTACCGTTTTGTCCCGTAATAAACACAATTGGATTACAAGTGCTCTATAAGATTAAGCGCAAAGAAGCACCGGCTTTTCAGTCGGTGCTTCTTTGCTGTGTGTTGTATCTAGAAAATGAGGTAACTATCTAAATAACTGATTATTCCTCGCTGAACTCGAAAGGCTTAACCTCACGGACAACGTCCATAACTGTGCCGTCACGAGCCTCGATGATACCGACTACACGGTCACCGAACTGAACCTTCTCAGGCTCTCCGACGATAGAATAAGCGATGTCACGGAGCTCCTCGATTGTCTTGAGCGGTACGCAGTCTGCTGCCTTGAGTGCCTCGAGAAGATCAGGACGTGCAGGGTTGACGGCTACGCCGTAATCAGTGACAACGATATCAACGCTCTCACCCGGAGTTGTGACTGTTGTAACGTCTGTGCAAATTGCAGGAATACGTCCCTGAAGAAGCGGAGCAATAACGATTGTGCACTTTGCGCCCTGTGCTGTGTCGGGATGTCCGCCCTGAGCACCTGTGATAACACCGTCAGAACCGACAACAACGTTGCAGTTGAAGTGAGTATCAACCTCAAGGGAAGCAAGGATAACGTAGTCAAGCTTGTTGACGAAAGCACCCTTATTCATCGGGTTTGCGTATGCGCCTGCAGAAATTCTGTGGTGGTTAGGATTCTTAACGT
>CAVBOS010000066.1:0-9826 GCA_963597005.1 Lachnospiraceae bacterium | reverse complement strand
GATTTGGATTACCCGTCAGCAAAAGCACTCGCAGCGAAAATTGTCGAAACTGAAGCTTTTGAACCTGTTTCGAATGAATTCATTGAAACCGCAAAAAGGCTAATTGATTTGTGTGATAAAGTAATTTGCGTAAGACATAACTTTGGAGTCTACGAAGAATACAACCGCAAATTATATGAATATGCAGTAAAGTGTGATAAATTGATGGGAATTGAAGATATTTAATAGGATCAAAATATGGCAAAAGTAATTATGATACAAGGCACAATGTCAAGTGCCGGAAAGAGCTTTCTTGTTGCCGGACTGTGCCGAATTTTCAAACAAGACGGTTACAGAGTAGCACCGTTCAAATCACAGAACATGGCCCTTAACTCCTATATTACAGACGAAGGGTTTGAGATGGGACGAGCACAGGTCATGCAAGCCGAAGCTGCGGGGATACGCCCTATGGTATGCATGAATCCGATACTTCTCAAGCCAACTAACGATACAGGTTCACAAGTCATAGTAAACGGTGAGGTTATCGGCAACATGGCGGCAAAAGATTATTTCCGCTATAAAACCAGTCTGATACCTGACATCAAAAACGCATTTAAAGAACTGGAAAAATATGCCGATATTATTGTGATAGAAGGTGCCGGAAGTCCTGCAGAAATTAACCTGAAAGAAAATGATATAGTTAATATGGGAATGGCGCAAATGGTAGATGCTCCTGTTTTTTTAGTCGGTGACATAGATAGAGGCGGTGTCTTTGCACAGCTTCTCGGTACACTCATGCTTCTTACACCCGAAGAGAAAGCAAGAGTAAAAGGACTTATCATAAACAAATTTCGCGGTGACAAGAGTATACTTGATCCGGGCATATATATGCTTGAAGATAAAGGGCAAGTAAAAGTAACGGGAGTTGTTCCATATATGGATATTGCATTAGAAGATGAGGACAGCCTAACCGATCGTTTTGAAAAAAAGAAAGACGGCATTATAGATATTGCTGTTATCAGATATCCGAGGATTTCGAACTTTACCGATTTTAATGTATTTGAGCAAATGGAAGAAGTAACTGTGCGATATATTACCTCAACATCTGAGTTACACCACCCCGACATGATATTTTTACCAGGAAGCAAGAATACCATGGGAGATCTAAAATGGATGCGTCAAAATGGACTCGAGGCGGCTGTTAAGAAGCTGTCCGAAACAATTCCTGTCTTTGGAATATGTGGCGGTTATCAGATGTTGGGAGCAGGCATAAACGATCCTGATTCGGTTGAAGAGGGTGGCTTTATGCGAGGAATGGAACTGCTCCCTATAAATACGACCCTTCAAAAGGCGAAAAAACGCTGTCAGGTAACAGGGCAAACCGCAACTGTGGGTGGAGTACTTTCAGGTATCTCAGGCATAAAGTTTAAGGGTTATGAAATTCATATGGGAAACACAAAATTTGCAGACACAAAAGAACCTATGATACAGTCCACCATAAAAAAATGCGACATACCGACTCAACCCGAAAATATAATTTCAGACGGCTCAAATGTATATGGTTCATATGTTCATGGTCTGTTTGACAGTGCTGCAATAGCAGAAAGTATAGTGGAGTATTTGGCAAACAAAAAAGGCATTAGTGTATCGAATGGAATATTTGAGGATTATCAGTCTTACAAAGAAAAACAATATGATAAGTTAGCTGATACTTTAAGAGAATATCTCGATATGAATGAAATTTATAGTATGCTCGGCGAAGCAAAAATTGATTAAAAACAAGAATGCATTTGACAAAATATACATTTAATGACATAAACGATATTGAAAATTTAATTATTACAAAGCCTGATGAGAACATATATAAAATCACTCAAGATAACTGGGATTCAATCGCAAAACCGATTGACGGAATGGGACGATTTGAAAAAATAATCGATCAAATAGGAGCAATTCAGGGCAATCCGAAGATAGATATTTCTAAAAGAGCCGTTATTATAATGTGCGCTGACAATGGCATTGTCGCAGAAGGAGTAAGTCAATCCGGACAAGAGGTAACTTTTTCAGTTGCAAAGTCAATGGCAAAAAATCAATCTTCTGTAGGAAAAATGGCAACAATGATTGGAGCAGATACTATTCCTGTAGACATAGGAATAAACAGCAGAGAAAAAATTAACGGTGTTCTTGACCGTAAAGTTAGATGCGGCACCAGAAATTTTGCGTCCGAACCCGCAATGACTGAAAAAGAAATGTTAACAGCAATAGAAACAGGTATAGATATTGTGCGCTCATGCAAAGAAGACGGATACAGATTGTTGGCAACCGGTGAAATGGGTATAGGGAACACCACAACCAGTTCGGCAGTAGTGGCGGCACTTCTAGGATGCGACGCTAATCTTGTAACAGGTAAAGGTGCAGGGCTTGATAGCAAAGGTCTTCACACAAAAACTAATGTTATTAAAAATGCACTAAAAAAATATAACTTATATGAAGCTGATGTGTTTACTGTTTTAAGAACGGTCGGAGGACTTGATATTGCCGGACTGGTAGGAATATGCATCGGTGGTGCGATTTATCACATTCCAATTGTGCTCGACGGAGTAATAAGTATGGTGGCGGCACTTTGTGCGGAGCGCATGGTTTGTGGTGTAAAAGATTATATTATCTCCTCGCACAGCGGTAAAGAACCCGCTGTAAAGCTTTTATCGGAAGCACTTGGATTAACACCTGTCATAGATGGTCAACTTGCATTAGGAGAAGGAACAGGAGCCGTTATGATGTTTTCACTTCTTGACATGGCAATGATTATTTACCGAGACAGAACCACTTTCAGTGATATAAAAGTAGAACAGTATGAGAGGTACGAATAATGCTGACTGTTATAAGCGGAGGCAGTGGAAGCGGGAAATCTGCTTATGCAGAAAATTATATTTGTGATATCGTCTCAAAATATGACCGCTGCAATAAATACTATATCGCAACGATGAAAGTATACGATGACGAGGGACAAAAAAAGGTTGAACGTCACAGGAGTCTTCGTGAAGGCAAAAGTTTTGTTACAATAGAACAGCCTAATGATATAGAAAAAATACCGTTAAAGTTAATTAATAAAGAAAACATTGATTTAAATAAATCCTATTGCAGTACATTCGAGCAAAATACAATTTGTAACAATATCGCATTACTTGAATGCATGTCTAATTTAGTTGCAAACGAGATGTTTACCACTGACGAAAACGGACAATCAAAAATCATTCCGCCTTCCGCTGTTTGCAATATAATCATATCCGGAATAGAGACAATCAATAAGTGTTTAGATGATCTTGTGATAGTTACGAATAATGTGTTTGAAGACGGCGTTTTGTATGATGACACAACGATGCAATATATAGAAGCCTTAGGATTGGTGAATCAACAAATAGCAACAATGGCTGATCATGTGATAGAGGTAGTTGTCGGCATACCTGTTGTAATACGCTGAGTTTCAATGTGTCAAAAGAAAGAGGAAAGTATGAAATTATTAAAATCTTGCATAATTTCATTTTCAATGTATTCAAAAATACCTATGCCACAGTTCGAGTGGGAAAAAGAAGATATGAAATATATGCTTGTGTTTTTTCCTTGGATAGGTGCAGTAATCGGTATTCTGCTTTGGTTTTGGAATATGCTTTGCAACCGATTAAGCATTGGAGTTATTTGCTATGTTTTGATAAGCACCCTCATTCCGCTTGCAGTAACAGGCGGCTTTCATGTGGATGGATTTATGGACACCATGGATGCTTTTCACTCGTATCAACCTAAAGAAAAGAAGCTTGAGATATTAAAAGATTCACATATCGGAGCATTTTCGGTTATTATGTTGGTTGTTTATGGATTGCTTTATGTTGGCGCTTTTTCAGAAATTGCTAAAAATGAAGCATTGAAAGTATTTTGCTGTGGTTTTTTTCTTGCGAGATGCTTGAGCGGTATCTCTGTGGTAACATTTAAATCCGCAAAAAACAATGGTCTACTCTTTATGTTTGCAGATACCGCTCAAAAGAAAATAGTAAAATCAGCACTTTATATACAGCTTATGGTGTGTACTGTGTTTATGTTATGTATTTCAATTTTTACCGGAGTTGCTGTCATTGTCGCCGCATTATGTAGTTTTATATATTACTACTATAGAAGTAATAAAGAGCTTGGAGGTATAACCGGTGATACGGCAGGTTATTTTGTAACAGTTTGTGAGTGTGCCATGGCTATTGCAGCAGCTCTGACATCTGTTGTTTTTTAAAACACCATTCACCGCAACATATAAATTTATGTATTCATATTATCGACTTGGTTTAAATATGAGGGGTATATCAAAATGAAACTGATTATAGGCGGATACGCACAGGGCAAATTAGACTATGTAAAGCAGAAATATAAAAAAAACACAATATTTGATTTTAAGGAAAAAATCTTATCTTTTGAGGAATTATCAGTAAGTATAGGTAAAAATAACAACCAAGTTATTGTAATAAATCATTTCAATTATTCTGTCAGAAATATTCTCAAAAAATATGAAAATGACAAAAACAAAGAAGAATTATGGTTCCTGTACAAACAGCAACTGTTTGATTTCATAGATAAAAACCAAAATTTAATCATTATTAGTGATGAGATTGGAAACGGAATAGTTCCGATTGATCCATTTGAGAGAGAGTACAGAGAAAAAACAGGCAGAATACTTATACAATTGGCGAGTAAAGCGGATGAGGTGGTGCGTGTAATATGCGGAATCGGTCAAAAGATAAAATGAAGTCAATAAAATGTGTGTTTATACGACATGGAAGCACGGCATCTAATCGTGAGCACCGATATCTTGGAAAGACCGATGAACCGCTTGACGAAATCGGAATACATTATATAAAGCAAGCTGTTGATAATGGAATTTATAAAGTTGCACTAACAGATACATTAAATAAATCTGAAGTTGAAATTTACTCAAGTCCTTTGTGTCGATGTATACAGACTGCTAAAATAATCTTTCCTGATTTGACCCCTAAACTGATAGATAATCTGTCAGAAATGAACTTTGGAGAATTTGAATTAAAGAATTATAAAGAACTAAGTGCTGATACACGATACCGTGATATATACCAAAAATGGATTGACAGCGGCGGAACCCTTGCGTTTCCCGATGGTGAAAGCCGTGAGGAATTTATAGAAAGATGTGTGACGTGCTTTGAAAAAATAATATCCGCTATCGATGAAGAGAAAACTGCCGTATTTGTAATTCACGGAGGAACAATTATGGCAATCATGAGTCATTTCTGTGGCGGTGATTATTTTGACTATCAGGTTAAAAATGGTTGTGGTTATAGCTGTGTGATAAATATAGATTACAATAATGGCAAAAACATAATTTTCGAAGATATAGAACATATCGTTATATAATAACAAGAGGAAAAACATGAAATATCATATACTTGCTTTTGCAGTAGGATTTATCTTAGATTTTTTTATAGGAGATCCGCATTGGCTGCCGCATCCGATAAGACTTATCGGTAGTTTTATTGCAAAACTTGAGAAAAAACTAAACGGCGAAAATTTGAGCAACAATAATAAATTAAGAAATGGAAAGATACTGGTTTTCCTTGTTATTACAGCAACATTGCTCGTTTCGTGTTTTGTTCTCGTCACTTCATATTTGATATCTCCATATTTCGGATTAACAATCGAAGCAATCATGACATATCAGATACTGGCGGCTAAGTGCCTTAAAGTAGAAAGCATGAAAGTGTATACAAGTTTAGTAACAGAAGGACTTGAATCGGGTCGAAATGCTGTGTCAATGATAGTTGGACGTGATACATCGGTGCTTGATGAAAAGGGAGTAACAAAGGCTGCTGTGGAGACTGTTGCCGAAAACACTTCCGATGGAGTAATCGCCCCAATGATTTATACTGCAATAGGCGGACCCATTCTTGGATTTATGTATAAGGCAATAAACACAATGGATTCAATGGTTGGCTACAAAAATGATAAATTTCTTAATTTTGGGAGGGCGGCGGCAAAACTGGATGATGCAGTCAACTTTATACCCTCAAGAATAAGTGCCTATCTTATGATATTTTCAGCATATCTGAGCGGAAAACAGTTTGACGGATATAATGCACACCGTATATTTAAAAGAGACCGATTTAACCATGCAAGTCCAAATTCTGCTCAAACAGAAAGCGTTTGCGCAGGCGCACTTGGCATTCAGCTTGCAGGAGATGCAGTTTATTTCGGAAAACTTGTAAAAAAACCATTTATAGGTGATCCGATTCGTGAAGTAGAATATGAAGACATAAAACGCACAAATAGGTTAATGTACACCACAGCAGTTTTGTGCGAATTAATATGTTTAACATTGATGATTGTAGTTTCTTATCTGATTCATTCAAATTAAATTTGTTAAGCACACTATGTTAACAGCAATGTATTAGGAGGATATCATGAAAAATGTTCACGGCGGCGATATTTATAACAATAAAGTTAATATGGATTTTTCGGTAAATATCAATCCGCTTGGTATACCGAACTCTGTAAAACAGTCGATGAACGAAGCTATAAATAAATGTGAATGCTATCCTGATATTCATTGCTCCGAGTTAAAATCTCAAGTATCAAAGATGCTTGCAGAAAACAACTGTAAAGTAAAACAAGATAATATTCTGTTTGGAAATGGTGCATCGGAACTTTTTATGGCAATAGTCCATGCTATAAAACCCAAAAATGCAGTGATACCGATCCCGTCCTTTTATGGGTATGATTACGCACTAAATGCAGTAGACTGCAATAAAAACTACTGCTATATTGACCTTGATAAAGGCCTAAATACAACTCAATTAATCAATGAGTTAAGTGATGATACAGATATCATTTTTATTGCAAATCCAAACAATCCTACGGGACAACTCTTAGATTTAAAAGAAGTAACAAAAATTTTAGATTATTGTTTCTTGAAAAAAATATATGTAATCATAGATGAGTGTTTCATAGATTTCTGTGAAACTGCAGAGTCAGCGATTAAACTTATTAATCAATATGATAATCTCATTGTAGTTCGCGCATTCACAAAGATTTATGCCATTCCTGGGGTTCGGCTTGGTTATTTAGTTTGCGGCAACAATAATCTTATGGAGAAAATAGAGAAAAATCTGCCTGAATGGAACATTTCGGTAATTGCACAATCGGCCGGAATTGCCAGCACAAAAGAGAAAAAATATTTATATGAAACTAAAAAATATGTGTCCGCTCAGAGAAAAATGTTAACCGAAGGGCTTGTAAATCTTGGCTTTAAGGTCTTTGACAGCGGTGCTGTTTTCATATTGTTTTACAGCAAAAAAGAATTGTATAAACCACTCTTAAAAAAAGGAATATTAATCCGAGACTGTTCCAACTATAAAGGATTATCAGAGGGATTTTACAGAATTGCTGTAAAATCAGAGGCGGAAAACGAAAAATTATTGAAAGCGATAGGTGAATGCATTGAAGACTATTGAGCATTTACAACCAATTGAAATTGAAAAAAGAAGTTTTGAGATAATATCTCAAGAGCTTGCGGCTAAGAATATTGTACTTCCACCTGAGCAAGAACTGATCACAAAAAGAGTTATTCATACAAGTGCAGATTTTGAGTATGTCGACACACTAAAATACTCAAAAAATTCTGTGGCAAAGGCAAAAGAACTCATTGCAAATGGTGCTGACATAGTTACTGATACCAATATGGCACTTTCTGGAATAAACAAAAAAAAGCTAGGAAATTTCGGCGGACAGGTGCACTGCTTTATGGCAGATGAAACAGTTGCAAAGCTTGCAAAAGAACGGAAAACCACAAGGGCGGCGGTTAGCATGGAGTTTGCATCGAAAATAGAAAAACCCGTAATATTTGCAATAGGAAATGCACCGACTGCACTCATTCAGTTATATGAAATGATACAGCAAGACCTATACAAACCGGCTTTTGTTATAGGAGTTCCCGTAGGGTTCGTAAATGTTGAAGTTGCTAAAGAGCTTATAATGGAGACTGATGTTCCGTTTATCGTAAATAAGGGCCGAAAGGGCGGCAGTAATATTGCCGCCGCTATATGTAATGCACTTATTTATTCGATGACAGACAGAGAATAAAAATAATATGAGATACGGATTTACAACCGGAAGCTGTGCGGCGGCAGCGTCAAAAGCAGCTGCATATATGTTACTTACAGGATATGTTAAAAAGCAAATTACTATAGAGACGCCAAAAGGAATTCCTTACACTGCCCAAATACTTGATATCAAACGCAGTGAAACCAAGGTTAGCTGTGCTGTCGAAAAAGACGGAGGAGATGATCCCGATGTCACAACAGGTGCGCTTATATATTCGACGGTTAGTTTTAATAACAACTCGTATATACATATAGACGGTGGAATCGGTGTAGGGAGAGTTACGAAACCGGGGCTTGACCAGGCTGTAGGCAATGCGGCAATAAATCACGTTCCTCGAGAAATGATAAGAAAAGAAGTTACAGAAATATGTGAGCTCTTAGATTACAAAGGAGGACTCAATATTGAAATTTCAGTGCCGACCGGAACAGAGCTTGCTGAGAAGACATTCAATCCAAGGCTTGGAATCGTAGGCGGTATATCAATACTGGGGACAAGCGGCATAGTAGAACCTATGAGTAATCAAGCAATACTTGATACAATAAAAGTCGAATTAAATCAAAGAAAAGCTCAAGGTTTTGATTATGTGGCTGTAGCACCGGGAAATTACGGTTTGGATTTCATGAAAACTAAGTATGGCTACGATCTTGACCGTAGTGTCAAATGCAGTAATTTTATAGGTCGGACTATAGACATGGCAGCGGATATGGGTTTCAGAAAATTACTTTTGACAGGACATATCGGAAAAGTCATAAAGGTAGCCGGCGGAATTATGAACACTCATTCACGGGAAGCAGACTGTCGTTTAGAGTTGCTTTCAGCTTTTGCTATAAGATGTAAAGTGCCTATGGATTATGTTGTGCGCATTTTAGAATGTCTTACCACCGAAGAAGCTCTTTACATATTAAAAGAAAGCGGTAAATTAAACGAAGTAATGAATCTTGCCATGGAACGCATATGCTTTTATCTGGATAAGCGTGCTAAGGGAAAATTGCAGATAGACTGCATCATGTATTCTAATGAATTTGGAGAGCTGGCAAAAAGCAGCGAGGCAGAAAAATGGTTTATTTTGTTGGAGCAGGAACAGGAGCACCGGATCTCATAACAGTGAGAGGTATGAAGCTTTTGGAAAAGGCCGATGTTATCATATATGCAGGTTCTCTTGTAAATCCACAACTATTGGACTACGCAAGAAACGACTGCGCAATTTATAACAGCGCAAAAATGACACTTAATGAAGTGATAAGCATAATGAAAAAAGCTGAAGCAGAGCAAAAATTAACTGTGAGACTTCATACGGGAGAACCAAGTATATATGGCGCAACCCGTGAACAAATGGATGAACTAGATAAACTTGACATAGAATATGAATGTTGCCCCGGTGTGAGTGCGTGTTTTGGAGCGGCGGCATCACTGAATCTTGAATATACACTTCCCGGGATTTCACAGTCGCTCATCATAACTCGAATGGAAGGGCGCACAAAAGTACCGCCAAAGGAGAGCATTGAGAGTTTTGCGGCTCACAAAGCATCTATGGCAATTTATCTAAGTACGGGACTTTTATCAGAGCTTTGCGACAGACTGATAGCAGGAGGTTACACCGCCGATACACCTGCCGCAGTAGTATACAAAGCAACCTGGCCTGAGGAGGAAGCCTATGTATGCACCGTCGGAACAATGGAAG
>CAVBOS010000065.1:0-9884 GCA_963597005.1 Lachnospiraceae bacterium | reverse complement strand
GGGCAGCGCCCTGCTCGTGTGCCGTAAGAACATGGTGAAGCTCGTCCTGATACTTATAAAGCGAATCATAAACATTCAGGATCTGTCCTCCCGGATAACCGAAGACAACATCACAGCCCTGTTCAATCAAGGTTCTAACAAGTATATCTGCTCCTGTCATTAACATATTCTTTCACCCTTTTTTCTTTCTCGAATTAGTCTGATTTAGCATAACGCACAATTTAGTTAATAAAAATTATAATAACTTCTTATAATATTTTTGTCAATATCTTCTAAGTCTTACTTAACGATTTTAAAGCCTCTTGTTGTGAGAGCGTCCTCAATCTCAAGAACATGGTCGTAATTTCTTGTCTCAAGAGAAATTCTGAGAACACATCCATTGATGCTCTCTGTCTCTCCGCTGCTCTCGTAGTTGACTCCTGTTACGTTGCCGCCGCACTCTGCAATGATAGCGGAAACATCCTTGAGCTGGCCCGGCTTGTCGACAAGCTCGATTGCCAAAGTTGCTTTTCTTCCCGACTTGATAAGACCTCTCTCGATTACTCTCGAAAGACTTGTAACATCAATATTTCCGCCCGAAACAACGCTGACTACTCTCTTGCCCTGAATCGGAAGCTTCTCGAACATAGCTGCCGCAACAGAAACTGCACCCGCGCCCTCTGCTACCATCTTCTGCTTCTCGATAAGTGCGAGGATAGCTGCTGCTATTTCATCTTCGCTGACAAGGCAAATGTCATCAACATACTTACTTACGATATCGAATGTGTTTTCACCCGGCTGCTTAACTGCAATACCGTCTGCGATTGTGGAAACAGTCGGAAGCGTCTCAATCTTTCCGTCGGTGATTGAATTGAACATGCTCGGTGCGCCCGCAGCCTGAACGCCGTAAACTTTAACTTTCGGGTTGATAGCCTTAACGGCGTATGCGATACCCGAGATAAGTCCGCCGCCTCCGATCGGTACGAGGATAGCGTCAATGTCGTTGAGAGCCTGAACTATCTCAAGTCCGATTGTACCCTGACCAGCGATAACATCCTCATCATCAAACGGATGAACGAAGGTATATCCCATCTCGTCACGAAGCTGTAAAGCCTTATTGTAAGCGTCGTCGTAAACACCGTTTACAAGGCAAACATCGGCGCCGTAGCCCTTTGTAGCCTCGACCTTGGACATTGGTGCGGTATCAGGTAAGCAAATGAGAGACTTGATGCCCTGCTTGCTTGCAGCCAATGCAACGCCCTGAGCGTGGTTGCCCGCACTGCAGGCGATAACGCCTCTTGCCTTCTCCTCCTCGGTAAGATTTGAAATCTTGTACGCAGAACCTCTGACCTTGAACGAACCTGTAATCTGGAGGTTCTCGGGCTTTAACCAAAGGTCACAAGCGGGTGCAAATCCGTTTGCTCTTAGCGGTGCGGTATCTCTGAGGATATCCTTAAGTACAACCGATGCATTGAAAATTCTGTCAAGCGTAAGCATTTTATTTCTTTCCTTCCTAAGTTCAAATTGACAAAATAAAAAATCCTGCCTCTGTTTAAAGAGACAGGATATAAAATATCTTGCGGTACCACTCTTTTTGCCGATTAAAATCGACCACTCAACGTGACTGTCATCACTCTCCAAAATAACGGTTGGAAACCGACCCGCTTACTGCCGTTTCAGCGAAGTTGCTCCAAGGCGATCTCTCTGCAGTTCCCTCTGCTGTCTTGCACCTACCGACAGCTCTCTGAAACGGGAGCTCCGCAAAGCTTTCCTCTTCATTGCGATGATTTGATTTTATCACCGCTTATTGTGGTTGTCAAGAGCTTTTATTCGATATCATCCGACTTTTTTCGAATGTTTTTTTGAGTGTCTTTTCACGATATAGAATATTTCGATAATTCCTATGGTAATCGCACTGACGATAAGGCTTGAGATAATGTATCCTACCGTTACCTGCCAATTAACCGCCAAACCAGTGCCGTTCTTTATACAGTTATAAGCCGCTTTAACCGTAAAAAGCAAGCCGCAGACGGCAAGAGCTGTTCCCCTTTTCATGTTAAAGAAATACTGCACTATCGGAATAATATTCATCACGAGCGCAACAGCGACAAGGATGATATTCTTGTCGGCTATAAGTCCCAGAGCCATTGCTGGCAAGCTTAATAAATTCCAGTCCTTGAGACTTCCCGTATTTCTGTTAGCAAATATCTCAGGTACTTCTTCTTTCTGTTTGCCGTAGTTGGCTGGATTTCCGTAGTGGTTTTCTTTTCTCTTTGTCGATCTTTTTTTAGCCATATCAAATTTCCTTGCAGTTGTCATATATTTCAATTAGTCAATACTAATCTATATTATACCGAAAAATAAAATTAAAGCAAGCAAAAAGACAGCGACAAAAAGCCACTGTCTTTAGTGAAAATCAATATGATTTTGCTTAAATTAAGCCTTATTCGTAAAGTGGATACTTTGAGATAAGCTCCGATACCATAGCACGGACCTTGTCGCCGCTTGCCTCGTAATCGTTTACGCAAAGAGCGATGCACTCTGCGATAACGTCCATGTCCTCTTCCTTGAAGCCACGGGTTGTGACTGCAGGAGTGCCCAGACGAACGCCGCTTGTAACAAACGGACTTCTCTTCTCGCCCGGGATTGTGTTCTTGTTTGCTGTGATGTAGCACTCGTCAAGTCTCTTCTCGAGCTCCTTACCTGTGACCTCGCTGTCGGAAAGGTCAAGAAGCATGAGGTGGTTGTCTGTGCCGCCCGAAACAAGCTTTAGGCCTCTCTTTGTGAGTCCGCTTGCAAGAGCCTGAGCGTTCTTGACTACCTGCTCGCAATAAGCCTTGAACTCAGGCTTGAGTGCCTCGCCGAAGCAAACTGCCTTTGCGGCAATAACGTGCATGAGCGGGCCGCCCTGTGTTCCTGGGAAGATAGCTGAGTCGATTTTTTTAGCAAGGTTAAGCTCTCCGACCTGATTCTTGCAGAGAATGAGTCCGCCTCTGGGGCCTCTTAATGTCTTGTGAGTTGTTGTTGTCACAACATCTGCATACGGAACAGGAGACGGATGAAGTCCTGTTGCAACGAGTCCTGCGATGTGAGCCATATCAACCATCATGTAAGCGCCGACCTCATCGCAAATCTCACGGATACGCTTAAAGTCGATAATTCTCGGATAAGCGGAAGCACCAGAAACGATAAGCTTTGGCTTTACTTCTCTTGCAATCTCCGCAAACTTATCGTAGTCAATGACTTGAGTTTTCTCGTCAACGCCGTAAGCTACAAAGTTAAAGTACTTACCTGAAAGGTTAACAGGAGAGCCGTGAGTTAAGTGACCGCCCTCAGCAAGATTCATGCCCATAACGGTATCACCGGGCTGTAAAAGTGCAAAATAAACGGCTGTATTTGCCTGTGCGCCAGAATGCGGCTGAACGTTAGCGTGCTCTGCACCGAAAAGCTCGCATGCTCTCTTGCGTGCGATTTCCTCAACAACGTCTACATACTGGCAACCGCCGTAATATCTCTTTCCCGGATAGCCCTCTGCATATTTATTTGTGAGAATAGAACCCATAGCCGCCATAACCGCAGGAGAAACAATGTTTTCAGATGCGATAAGCTCGATATTTCTTCTCTGACGGGCAAGCTCGTCCTTCATGGCTGCGCCGACCTCGGGGTCTTCTTTGGCTACATAGCCGATTGTATCGATAAGATCACCAAACATAGGTATTACCTCTTTCTTTCATAAAAAATAAAACCGCCAAAAACTTGACGGTTTCATTATACACTTTAACTTGCTAAAACGCAACTTATGAAAACATAAATATTTTCTCAGGCTTTTTTGTCTGATAATTTCTTCAAAGCGATAAGTCCGACAATCATCAAAAGCGGGAAAATTATACCGAAGCCCAAGCCTGCGATGAGGTTATCGCCGAATGCCGAGCTGACAAATCCGACAAGCGTGGGGCCGCCCGAACAGCCTATATCACCCGCAAGTGCCAAAAGTGCAAACATTGCCGTTCCGCCGCCTCTTATTGCGGCTGAAGCCTTTGAGAAGGTTCCCGGCCAGAAGATGCCGACTGAGAATCCTGTTATGCCGCAGCCGATTAAACGGAAAATCGGAAGCGGAGCAAAAGCGATGATAAGGTAGGATATTACGCAGAGAACTCCGCTTGCTATCATGCATTTTGTGAGCTCCATCTTGTCGCCGAACTTACCGTAAATCGTTCTTGAAATAGCCATAAGAAGCGCAAAGAACGCAGGGCCCATAAGGTCTCCGAGAGTTTTAGATACGCCGAGTGAGCTTTCAGCAAAGGTGGACGCCCACTGAGAAACGCACTGCTCGCTTGCACCCGCACAAATCATGAGGAGCACGACAATCCAGAACATCTTATCGCAGAAAAGCTGCTTGACTGTCTTTCCCTCCTCGCCCTCGGGAACAACGGGAGCAAGCGGACACGAGAAGAAAGAAATCATGTTAACAATCGGAAGAACAGCCCAGATACATGCCATTATTCTCCAGTTGGAAATTCCGAAAAGCTTGAAAAAAACTGTAGAAACGAGAACAACAGCGAGTGAGCCCCAGCAGTAGAACGAATGGAGCATGCTCATAGCCATTTCCTTGTTGTCTGTGGGACAGCTCTCCACAATGGGGCTTATCATAACCTCGATAAGTCCGCCGCCCAGAGCATAGATAACTACAGATATCAAAAGTCCGACAAACGGGTCAGGCATAATGCTCGGTAAGAAAGCAAGACTTATAAGTCCCAGTGCGGCACAGATATGAGCCAAAATAACCGACGCACGGTATCCGATTTTATCAACAAATTTAACTGAAATCAGATCAACACAAAGCTGAATTAAAAAGTTGATTGTAATCAGCATTGTAATCTTTGAAAGCTCAATGCCAAATTCCGACCTGATGGTAACAAACAACAGCGGCACAAAATTGTTAACGGCAGCCTGAACGATATACGCAACAAAGCAAGAATATATCGTTCGATTGTAATTCTTGTTCATTTCATTTTACCCTTTCACACAATCATAGTAACAATATGTATCCAAAAACACATTGCTACATGATATTATTATAAATATTATTAAAAGTCAAGAACAATCATAATAATTATTAATATTTTGCGGCTGTAACAAAAAAGAGGACGAATTTAATCGTCCTCTTTAACAAATTACATTCAATTAAGATTCGATATATTCTCTGATTCTGTAAGAAGCACCGATGTCCTCGCAGATTTTTCTGCAGTTCTCGATAACCTCAGGCTCCATTGTGCTGACAACAGTCATAACAACCTTGTCGAAATAACCGCTTTTGACTGCTCTTCTTGTGAAATCAAGAATTCCGTCATAAGCTCTTGGACCAAAGGACGGGTGGCAAATCTCGTCATAACCCTCTGCCGTATCGGAGTTAAGAGAAACGGAAAGAACATTGATAAGACCCTTCATTCTCTCGACAGAATCACACTTGTTGATAAGGTCGCTCATTCCGTTTGTGTTTATTCTTATGCTGTAATTTCCCTTTTCCTTGATTTTTGCGGCAAGCCAAAGCAAATCATCAAGACGGCATGTCGGCTCTCCGTAACCGCAGAAAACTACCTCTTTGTAATCATCGAGATTTCTCGTGTTGATATTCTCTAGCATGACTTCCTTAGTCGGTTCAGGTCCCTCATACCAAAGATTGTCCGCATAGATGCTTCCGCTTGAGTTGTTTCTCAAGCAAAATTCGCATCTGTTTGGGCACTTGTTGGTCATGTTTATATACAGACTTCCGTTATATTCGTATGTAATCGTATCCATTGGTTTTTCCTCTTTAAATCTTAGTCGGAGCCAAATCACTCCAAGGTATCGAATATATAAATATCGACACCGTTTTCCGTGCCGTGTCCCTCGGCTCTGAATCTCGCCTGACTGAAATACGGCGAAAGACTTTCGCTGTCCGTCATTAAAGTCGGATAAGCCTTGAACGGCTGTGGGTTTGAGTTTGGCTCGAAAAAGCCGTCATTCTTGACGAAAAGATGACAAGGCTTTCCCTCTCTGTCGACTCCCTCAAACATATACTGAGCACACATATGGCGGATTCCAGCAGCGTTTGTAATCTGCACGTCAGCCGCACCGGGAAGAACCTTTCCCGTGAAATACTCACTCTCGACAGTTCCGCCGAAAGGAATAATCATGGCTTTGCCGTTTGGTGCTTCCATGTAAGAAATTTCCTCACGGTCGATTGTGATATTAAATACCATTATTGGCTGTTTGAGCTTAATCAATTCTTAGCCTCTTTATATTTTTTTACAATAAGGTTAGCGCACTTGTAGATGTCTCCGCCACCGATTGTGAGAATGAGATCTCCGCTTTCAGCCTTGCCCATGACATAATCCGCAATCTCCTCAAATGTCTCGAAGTGACAAGAGCCTGGGATTTTTGCCTCAAGGTCGGAAGTATGAATATTGTATGTGTTAACCTCTCGTACAGGTAAAATTTCTGTCATAACAACATGCTCGGGAATCTTAAGAACATCCACAAAGTCATCAAAAAGAAGTGCCGTTCTCGAGAATGTATGCGGTTGGAAAACAGCCCAAACTGCGTGATATCCCATTTTTGAAGCACTTGTGAGAACCGCACGAAGCTCTGTCGGATGATGAGCAAAGTCATCTGCTACGGTTACACCGTCGAATTTACCGAGAATCTCAAAGCGTCTGTGAACACCCGTAAATCCCTCAAGGCCTCTCTTTACGGCGTCAGCGTCAACTCCGCAAACAAATGCGGCAGTAGCGGCTGCCATAGCGTTCATCATGTTGTGAGCACCCGGAACCTGAAGCTCGATATCACAAAGCTTTTCGCCCTTGTGATAAATACCGAACTTCTCGCATGCGTGAGCCTCTTCGATAAGGTCGGCACAATAATAATCGCAATCGGGAGTTGAACCGAATGTAACTATCTCAGCGTTCTCAATTCCCTCTACAGCCTTCATTGCGTTTGCGTTGTCCTTGTTTACAACGACATAGCCGTTAGTCTGCAAGCAGAACTGATGGAAAGATTTTATGATATTCTCAAGTGTTCCGAAATAATCAAGGTGGTCAGAGTCGATATTTGTGATAACGGCAATGTGCGGATGAATCTGGAGGAACGAGTCGACATATTCGCAAGACTCAACAACCATATCCTGAGTTTTTCCTGTTCTGCCGTTTCCTCCGATAAGCGGAAGCTTACCGCCGATTATGCATGACGGGTCTCTCTTTGCCTCAAGGAAAATCTGGGTTGTCATTCCTGTTGTGCTTGTCTTTCCGTGTGTGCCTGAAATTCCGATTGTGTTCTCGAAGCGGTCAGTAAGAAGACCGAGCATAACGCTTCTCTCGAGTGTGGGAATTCCCTTTTCTCTTGCTGCTACAAGCTCGGGGTTGTCCTGCTTGCAGGCAGCCGTATAAACGACCACTTCAGCGTCACCGATATTCTCGGCTTTGTGTCCCATATAAACCTTTATGCCGTAGCCTTTGATTCTGTCGAGCGTGTCTCCCTCATTCATGTCGGAGCCTGTTAAAATATATCCCTTGTGATGAAGAATTTCAGCCATAGGACACATCCCCGAGCCGCCGATACCGACGAAATGAATTTTCTTAACTTTATCGAGAAGATCTCTGTCTACCTGTTCGTATTCTCTCATGATGAATTCCTCTTTTTTATATTAAATGCTTAATAACGAATATTTTACTTATTTAACTAAATCACAAACAAATTATGCTTGTCTGAATTTATATTATAGACCATATTGTGCCGAAAATAAAGACAAATTAAAGCAAAAGCAAGAATTTACATTTTTCTCTGATTTTATGTAGCATTTTATCAAAACAAATGTTCTTTTGCGGTGGACATTTGCACATAAAAAAGTTATAATAAAAAGAGAAAAACTCAAGAAACGGAGATTCTTTCATGCCATCTTCACCGCTTGCCGACAGAATAAGACCGCAAACTCTTGATGATGTTGTCGGTCAAAAGCATATACTCGGAAAAGGAAAAGCATTAAGACGAATAATCGAATCGGGAGAAATTCCCAACATGGTTTTCTACGGCCCGTCAGGCGTCGGAAAAACAACTGTCGCATCGATTATCGCAAAAAACACAAATAAATATCTTGTCAAGCTTAACGGCACAAACGCTTCAACAGCTGATATAAAAGACGCAGTCGCACAGGTGAACACTTTAAACGGCATAAACGGTGTTCTCCTCTATCTTGACGAAATTCAGTATTTCAACAAAAAGCAACAGCAAACCTTGCTTGAATTCATAGAAAACGGAAGCATAACGCTCATTGCCTCCACAACCGAAAATCCTTATTTCTATGTCTATAATGCGGTGCTCAGCCGTTCCACTGTCTTTGAGTTCAAGGCTGTTGAGCCGAGCGACGTGGAGGAAGCGGTGAATCGTGCTTTTTCGATTCTCGAAGAGGAACGCGGAGAAAAAATAGTTCTCGAAGACAATGTCGCAAAGTATATCGCAACCGCTTGCGGAGGTGACGTTCGAAAAGCAATGAACGCCGCAGAATTAACTGTCCTTACTGCTGACCAACAAGAAAACCTTGGCGGACTTTATATCACCTTAGAGCTTGCAGAACAGCTCACGCAGAGAAGTGCCATGCGCTACGACCGTGAGGGAGACGACCATTACGATATTGTTTCCGCTTATCAGAAATCCATGCGTGGATCTGACCCAGACGCCGCACTTCACTATTTGGCAAGGCTTTTGGATGCCGGAGATTTGCCCTCCGCTTGCCGCCGACTTATGGTCTGTGCGTGCGAAGATGTCGGTCTTGCTTATCCGCAGTTAATACCGATAGTAAAATCCTGTGTGGATATCGCGGAAGCTGTCGGCTTGCCTGAAGCGAGAATACCGCTTGCAGATGCCGTCGTACTTGTTGCCACCTCGCCGAAATCAAATTCAGCTTACAACGCAATCAACGAAGCCATGAGTGATGTCAAAAAGCACGGAGCTCTTCCGATACCGAGACAACTGCAAAATAAGCACTATGACGGCGACGATGTTCAAAACAAGGGTCAGTTCTATATCTACCCACATGATTATCCGCACCACTGGACTTACCAGCAGTATCTTCCCGATGCACTCAAGAACACGCAGTACTATAAATTCGGCGACAATAAGAATGAACAGGCATTCAAAGCATACTGGGATAAAATTAAACATTAAGTATACTTGTTTTGTTCACATTTATGCTTTATACTTAAGGAGAAAGAAGGGATATAAAAAATGAATCCATTGGTACTCAATACTTTTACTTATGGTATGTACGCAATCGGCGTTAAAGGGGACAACGGTCCATCCGCATGTATTATTAACGGAGTAACTCGAGTCGGTCACGGCTCTAAAGCAAGAGTAGCTATCAGCATCAATTCAGATTCCTACTCCTGTGAATGCATAAAGAAATACGGATTGTTCACAATTTCGGTTCTGTCAGAGAAAACAAGCGGCGCCGCAATCGGTGCTTTAGGACTTGTTTCTGGCAGAAATACAGATAAGCTTAAGCACTTAAGACACAGAGTTCTTAACGAGGGCGTACCTGTCCTCAAGGAGGACACCTGCTGTTGGTTCTTGTGCAAAACAGAAAGCTGCACCGAAGCCGAAGACCAGACAATTTTTGTCGCTAAGGTCATTGCGGGCAGTGAGAAATATAACGGCACGCCTATGACCTACAAATTCTACCGAGAGAATCTCGGCGGATTTGCTCCGTCAAACTCTCCTGTTTACATCGAAGCGGCTGAATCCACTCCAGACACGGGAAATACATTTATCTGCTCCGTCTGCGGTTATGTTTACGACGACCCGCTCATGCCGTTCGAGGAATTGCCCGATAACTGGCAGTGCCCCGTATGCAAGATGAGCAAAAAGGCTTACAT